>NZ_JBFAAF010000021.1:0-110864 GCF_040639595.1 Micromonospora sp. NPDC023814 | reverse complement strand
ACCGACCACGGTGTGGATCAACAAACCAGCAGCTCAACCCGCAGATCTACAGAACACCTGACCACGAAAACGTCTCACTTGACTTGACAGGTTCCGGCGATCGGGTGCTGCTGGGCTGGCTGTACGACCACGGCGTGCTGACCTCGTTCCAGATCGCCCAAGCGCTGTTCCCGTCGCTGGACTTCTGCCAGCGCCGGCTGCGCACGCTGTACAGGCTGCGGCTGGTGGCCCGGTTCCGGCCGCAGCGCGCCGACGGCGGCTCGTACCCGTACCACTACGTCATCGACCAGCTCGGCGCCGAGGTTGTCGCCGCCGGCCGCGACGAGCGCCCGCCTCGGCGCGACCACGCCCGTATCGAGCGGCGGCGGTGGACATCCAGCCGCACACTGGCTCACCGGCTCGGGGTGAACGGCTTCTTCACCGACCTCGCTGGCTACGCCCGCACCGATCCCGACGCCGAACTCACTGAGTGGTTGCCCGAGGCGGTGTGCCTGCGGGCCGGCACGTTCACCGGGCCGGGTGATCCGGGTCTGGTGCGTGGCTACCAGCCGCGGGTCCGCCCGGACGGCTACGGCCTGTGGGCCGAGAACGGCGTCACCGTGCCGTTCTTCTTCGAGTACGACACCGGGGGCGAGCAGCTGTCGGTCCTGGTCGGCAAGCTGGCCGGCTACCGGGAGCTGTTCGCCACGATCGGGCGGGCGTGGCCGGTGCTGTTCTGGCTGCACTCCGCTGCCCGCGAGCGGAACCTGCGCCGCCTGCTCGCCGACACGCCACCGCGGATTCCCGTAGCCACTGGTGCCCGTGATCAAGCCGTGTCGGCGGGACTGTGTCCCGCTGAGGCGGTCTGGGCCCCAGTTGGCGGGGGAGGGCAGCGGTGGCGCCTGGCCGACCTGGCCGCCTACGTCGTCGATGGCCGAGAGCATCCGGGCGAGGCGGCGTGATGGCCGGTAGCGGCCAAGCAGCCGCGGACGATACCTCGCCTGCGCGCAGGACAGCAATATCCGGCCACTCCCACTGTTCTGTCAGTGCCCGGTCCGTTGCGGCTGACAGCGTGGTGGGAGCGGCGGACCGTTCCGTCTGCGGCGGGACGGAGGTATGGTCTCGCGCCTTCTGCGGCCGGTCCACGACTGGCGGCTGGTCCGTGTTCGTCGCGGTCCGCGATGGGGATGCCCGGACCGGCCTCGCTACCGGGTTCGGCTTGGCTGGCGGATCAGCCTTCGCCGCGGTCCGGTCCGGGGAGGTGGTCTGCCACGGCACCACCGGAATCTGAACCGGCTCCTGGTCCCCGCTCGGGCCGGGTCGAGGGCGGCGTCCAGATCGTGATCATGCTGGCCATCGGTGGGGCGGCCGGTGCGGCCAGCTTCACCCACGTCCACAACGTCGCCGCCGCCCACGGCCAACCCGGCTGGCTGGCCTGGGCCGACGCCGTCGTCCTAGAGCTGATGTCCATCGCCTCCGGCCTGGAGCTACGCCGCCGCAAACGAGCACACACCTCGACTGTGTTCCCCGCGACCGTGCTGGCCTGTGCGGTCACACTGTCTCTCGCCGCGCAGGTCGTCGAGGCCGAACCGTCCCCGATTGGCTGGATCGCCGCCGCGGTGCCGGCGCTCGGTTTCCTCGTCATGGTCGAGGTCGCCCTCGGATACGCCGGCACCACGGCCCCAACCAACAGTGCCCGGACCGCGGCCCCTCTGCCGGACCGGACCGCGCAGACCACGCCTCCCAGCGGACCGGCCGAGCGGACGCGGTCCGGCGGTACGGCGGGGGAGCGGTCCGCCGCGCGGACGGTCGGTCTATCGGATGCCGCCCATCGACCTCGCGGACGGGACCGCCGTCACCGCAAAGCGGGCCGGGGACGGTCCGCGCAGCACTCCGGCGACGTGGCCGAGCTGCTGCCGGCGGCGCGCCGCGTCCGGGACCGACTTGCTGCGGACGGGCAGGCGCTGACCCGGGCGGCGCTCGCCGAAGCCCTCCGCTCAGCGGGCTACACCGTGTCCAACACCCGGGTATCCGAACTCCTCAAGATCCTCAAAGCTGAGGCGGCCCCGGCGCCCGAATCACAAGATGCTCCGACTCGACCGGTGAGCCCGACGCCACGACCACCGTCAAGCCGGCAGCGAGCGGCGGACGCCACCGCGCCGGACAGCGCTGGGCTGCCTCGACCCACGAGCTCTGCGTCTCTCGAACCCATGAATCTCAGACCGAACGGGCAGGAGACCCCCGAATCATGAGCACCGACGTGAATCCAGTTGAGCAGACCTCCGACACCACGACAGACCTCACTCTCGCCGCAGTCGCGCCGGCCGCCCACGAGGTGTGGACCGTCAATTGTGTCCGCGCCCTCGGCGTGACCACCACCCTCGCCACCGCCGCGTCGATCCTCGGGATCAGTCGATCCCAGGCATACCGGCTCGCCGCCACCGACGCCTTCCCCGCACCGCTGATCCGCGCCGGCAACCGAATCATCGTCCCCGTCGCCGGCCTTCTCCACCTCCTTCTGCTCGACAACCCGGCCCCGGCCGACGGCGGTCGGCGACTTGATCCCGACGCGAAGGTGAGCGTGGATGCGACGACCCCGCCACCAGCGGATTCCACCCACCACCGCTGGCGGCACCGTACCGAGCATCCAGGAGACGATGAGTGAAGGGATCCACCTTCAAACGCTGCGGCTGCCGCGACACCACCACGGGCCGGCGACTGGGACGCTCCTGTCCCCAGCTTCGCCGGCCCGGCGGCGGCTGGTCCCGCAACCACGGCCACTGGCACTGGCAGATCGAACTCCCCGCCCGCGCCGACGGCACCCGCCGCCCACTACGCCACGGCCCCTACGGCACACAGGCCGACGCCGACACTGTCCTGGACCGCATCCGCGCCGCGCTCGCCGTCCCCGACCCCACCGACCCGCACACCACCGTCAAGACCGGCGACCTCATCGAAACCGCCGTCAAGACCGGCGCCCCCATCCCCACCCCCGATCAGATCCGCCGGGCGCTGCACCTGGACATCACCCCAACCGGACTACCGACCGTGGCCGACTACCTCACCGAATGGCTCGCCGGACGCAAGAACATCAAGAAAGGCACCCTGCGCTCCTACGAAGGGCACATCCGGCTGTACCTGATCCCGTACCTCGGCCACCTGCGGATCGATCGGCTCCGCCCCGGCCACATTGACGCCATGTACGACGCCATCGACGAACGCAACACCACCATCATTACCCTGCGCGGCAGCCGCGACCCCGCCAAACGGGACCAGGTCAAAGGCCAACGCAGCGTCGGCCCGGCCAGCCAGCACGCATCCACGCCACGCTCCGCAAGGCCCTCAACGACGCAATGCGCCGCCACCGGCTCATCGACACCAACCCCGCCCTCATGGTCGAACTACCCCCAGCCCGGCCACCCAAGCCCACCGTCTGGACCGACCAACGGGTAAAGACATGGCGCGACAGCGGCAAGATCCCC
Source organism: Micromonospora sp. NPDC023814 (assembly GCF_040639595.1). Taxonomy (NCBI): domain Bacteria; kingdom Bacillati; phylum Actinomycetota; class Actinomycetes; order Micromonosporales; family Micromonosporaceae; genus Micromonospora; species Micromonospora sp. NPDC023814. Next base: position 107,403 of record NZ_JBFAAF010000021.1, on the reverse strand, counting down.
AGCCCCGTCATGATCTGGACCCCGGAACAAACCGGGAAGTTCCTCGACCACACCCACGATGCGAACGATCGGCTCTACGCCCTTTACCACCTCATCACCTTCACCGGCCTCCGCCGTGGCGAAGCATGCGGCCTGCACTGGGACGATCTCGACCTCGACGCCCGTACCCTCACCGTCCGCTGGCAACTCGTCCAACATGGCTGGGCCACCGCCATCGACACCCCGAAAACCAGCGACAGCGAGGCCGCCGTCGCCCTCGATACCGAAACCGTCACCGTCCTACGCGCTCACCGCGCCAGGCAGCACCGCGAACGCCTCGCCGCCGGTGCTGCCTGGACCACCACCGGACTCGTTTTCACCACGCCCACTGGCGGGCGGCTACACCCCGCCGACGTCACCGATCACTTCCACCACCTCGCCAGGCAAGCCGGGCTACCACCCATCCGGCTTCATGACCTTCGACACGGCGCCGCCACCATGGGCTTAGCTGCTGGTGTGCAGATGAAGATCATTTCCAACCGGCTCCGCCACTCCAGCCCACACTTCACCGCCAAGTTCTACGGCGACGTACTCCCCGAGCTATCCCACGCCGCCGCCGAAGCCACCGCATCCGTCGTCCCCCGTCGACGTGGCGCGACGAGACCGGCGTAGCTCGGGAGGATGCCCGCCCCTATCGTCTGCTGCGAGCGGCCGGCCGAGGACATCACCAGCGGTCGCGCTGCGGGCAGTGCGCAACGACCTTCCATTTAACCCGGTAAACCAGGGTCCCGTCGATACGACCTCTGATCGCAGCGGCCCACATTCATGTCGGAAGACGCGCTCCTTATCCCGCCCTCCGACACACCTTGCCAGCCGACGGGGGGACCCTGGCTACCTGAGGTTACGGTTACGGTAGGGCCGGCAAGGATGCGTGACCACAGCTCGCGAGGAGACAACAGCAACATGGCCCTTTCTCGGGTGACCGGCATGACTGACCGCTATGCGCAAGTCTCCGCGAGGGCGCAAGAAACGATCGCCATCCCGATGACCCTGCCAGAGCTGGAGCAGTATCTCGCCCGGGCCGCTGACCTGCTGCGCGGCAGTATCGACCAGGCGGACTTCAAGGCGTACATCTTCCCGCTGATGTTCTTCAAGCGGATCAGTGACTGCTACACCGAGGAGTACGAGCGGGCGCTGGCGGAGTCGGACGGCGACCACGAGTACGCGTCACTCGCCGAGAACCACCGCTTCGGCATCCCCACCGGCAGCCTCTGGGAGGACGTGCGCGCCCGCACCGAGAACGTCGGGCACGCCCTGGTGACCGCGTTCCGGGCGATAGAGAAGGTCAACCCGGACGTGCTGTACGGCATCTTCGGCAGCGCCGCCTGGACGAATAAGGACAAGCTGCCCGATGCCAAGCTGCGCGACCTCATCGAGCACTTCTCGACCAGAACGCTGAGCAACGCGGTTGTCGCGCCGGACGTCTTCGGGCAGGCGTACGAATATCTCATCAAGCGGTTCGCGGACCAATCCAACAAGAAGGCCGGCGAGTACTACACCCCGCGATCGGTGGTGCGGCTGCTCGTCGACATCCTCGACCCGCAGGAGGGTGAGACGGTCTACGACCCAGCCTGCGGCACGGGCGGCATGCTCATCGAGGTCATCGAGCATGTGAAGCGCCAGGGTGGCCGGCCGCAGACCTTCTTGGGCAAGCTCTACGGTCAGGAGAAGGTGCTCGCCACCTCCGGCCTCGCCAAGATGAACCTGCTGCTGCACGGGGTCGAAGACTTCAAGATCGCTCACGATGACACCCTGCACTCGCCAGCCTTCTACGACGGTCCGCGCCTCACCCAGTTCGACTGCGTCATCGCCAACCCGCCGTTTTCGCTCAAGAACTGGGGCGAGGTGGCGTGGGGCTCCGACCCGTGGGGCCGAAACCGGCTCGGAGGCGTGCCGCCCAAGGGGTATGCCGACTGGGCCTGGGTTCAGCACATGCTGGAATCCGCGGCACCGGGGACGGGCCGGGTCGCCGTCGTACTGCCGCAGGGTGCGCTTTTCCGCCAGGGCGCCGAGGGGCGCATCCGCGAGTTCGTCCTGAAGGCGGACCTCGTTGAGGCCGTGATCGGTCTGGCGCCGAACCTCTTCTACGGCACCGGCCTGGCCGCGTGCGTGCTGATCCTGCGCCGACGCAAGGCCGACGATCGCAAGGGCAGGGTGCTGTTCGTCAACGGCGAGACGCTGTTCAAACGCGGCCGTAACCAGAACAGTCTCGAACCCGAGCACGGCGACACCCTGCTGCGGACCGTCCATGCGTTCACTGACGCGCCCGGCCTGGCGGCAGTAGCCACGCTCGACCACATCAGGGCCAACGACTTCAACCTCAACATTCCGCTGTACGTCGCCCCCACCGGCGACGGCGAACAAAGCACGCTGGAGCAAACCCTGACCGACCTTGAAGCGGCTCACGCCGCCGCCCGCGAGACCCGCGCCGCGCTGGAAGCCGAACTGGCCAAGTGGGGTCTCGGTCCGAGCGAGGTGACAGCGTGACCTCCCGCATCACCCAGCGCGAACTGGAGTCCTACCTGTGGGGCGCGGCCGTCGTGCTGCGCGGCCTCATTGACGCCGGCGACTACAAGCAGTACATCTTCCCGCTGGTCTTCCTCAAGCGACTCTCCGACGTCTACGACGAGGAGCATGCCGCAGCGCTGAAGGTCTACGGTGACGACGAGCTGGCCGATCTGCCGGAGAATCACCGCTTCGCCATCCCCGACGGCGCCCACTGGCAGGACATTCGTGCGGTCGCGAGCGACGTCGGCGCGGCGATCCTCGCCGCCATGCGGGCGATCGAATCGGCTAACCCGGAAACCCTGACCGGCGTCTTCGGCGACGGCGACTGGGGCAACAAGAACCTGCTGCCAGACCGGACCCTCAAGCAGCTCATCGAGCACTTCTCCACCAAGACGCTCTCAGTGGCGAACCTGCCCGAGGACGAACTCGGTCAGGGGTACGAATACCTAATCAAGAAGTTCGCTGACGACTCGGGCCACACCGCCCAGGAGTTCTACACCAACCGCACCCTCGTCCACCTGATGACGATGATGCTCAAGCCCGAGCCAGGGGAGTCGGTCTACGACCCGACCTGCGGCACCGGGGGAATGCTCATCTCCACCGCGGCCGAGCTGCGCCGGCAGGGCAAGGAGTGGCGCAACCTCCGCCTGTACGGACAAGAACTCAACTACGGGACGTCGGCCATCGCCCGGATGAACCTGTTCCTGCACGGCATCGCGGACGGGGACATCAAGCACGGCGACACGCTCACCAAGCCGGCTTTCCTCGACGGTGCCCGGCTGCGCACCTTCGACGTGGTGCTGGCCAACCCGCCGTACTCCATCAAGACATGGAACCGAAGCGCATTCACCATGGACCCGTACGGCCGCAACACGTGGGGAGTGCCCCCGCAGAACGCAGCCGACTACGCGTTCCTGCAACACATCGCCAAGAGCCTCGATCCGGCATCAGGCAGGGCGGCGGTTTTGCTGCCACACGGGGTCCTGACCCGGGTATCTGAGGCCACGGTCCGTCAGGCGATGGTTCGCTCGGATCTCGTCGAGGCGGTGATCGGCCTGGCACCGGGTCTGTTCTACAACTCGGCGATGGAGGCGGTCGTGCTCGTCCTCCGATCCCGCAAGTCCGCTGAGCGTCGTGGCAGGGTCCTGTTCATCAACGCTGTGCGCGAGTTCGCCCGCGTGCAGGCGCAGTCCTTCCTGAGCGACCGGCACCAGCAGCGAATCCTCGATTCGTACCAAGGGTTCGAGGATGAAGAAGGCTTCGCGGCCGTCGCAAACATCGAGCAGATTGCTGACAACAGCTACAACCTTGCCATTCCGCTATACGTGAAACCGCCGCGCGGTGGACGGGGAGCGACTACCAGCGACCACGTCGAGGCCAAGGTCGCTACCTGGCGCGACGCTGCAGCAGCAGCCGACACCGCCGTCGACGATGTGTTGGCGCTCCTGCGGCAGGAGGTGACCCAGTGAGTCTCAACCTCGACAAGAGCACCTGGAAACGGGTACGGCTGGGCGAGGTCATCCGTCGCTCCCGGACGCAGGTCGACCCGGTGAGTAGTGGTGTGGAGCGGTACGTCGCCGGCGGTCACATCGACAGCGAAGGCGTGACGATCGAGCGCTGGGGCCACGTTGGGGACGGCCAGATGGGCTCGACATTTCGATACGTCTTCCAGCCGGGGCAGGTGCTCTTCGTGTCGGCTCGGCCTTATCTGCGCAAGGTCGGGGTACCTGACTTCTCCGGTGTCGTCGCTGACAAGACCTACGTCTTGGACGCGATCCCAGAGAATGGGCTGCTGCAGGAGTTCCTGCCATTCCTGCTTTCGTCAGAGGTGTTCGTCCAGTACGCAACCGCGGAAGCGACCGGTTCCATGAACCCGCGGTTGCTGTGGGGACCGATGCAGCGTTACGAATTCGACCTGCCGCCACTCGACGAGCAGGAGCGCCTCGCCGACCTACTCTGGGCCGTCGAACGCCACCGCTTGTCGGTCGCGTCTCAGCGGGAGGCGCTGCATGCCGTACGAATGCGTTGGCTTTCAACCGCGATTGAGGGGCTGCTTGCGGAGGGGACCGCTCCCTTCGAAACGACGTGGGCACGTTCGCCTGAAAGCGGATGGTCCGCTCCACCGGTCGACGACGCGACAGGGCGTTATGTGTTGTCGTTGGCGGCCTTAGGACCCGACGGCTATCGAAGGGGCCAGCTGAAGAACGTCCCGGACAGCCCGGAGTTGCGATCGGCCACTCTGGCCGCTGGGGACCTCTTGGTCTCAAGAGCGAATACTGTGGATGCCGTGGGACGAGCTGGGATCTTCGACGAGCGGCGAGAGGACGTCTCCTTCCCGGACACCATGATGCGGCTCCGACTTGTGGACAGTATTAGGCCGAGGTTCGCTGAAGCGGTCCTTTCGAGTCCACATGGGCGTGCGCATATGCGACGCACCGCGGCTGGCAGCGCGACGAGCATGGTGAAGATCAATCGACGGTCCCTTGCAAAGCTGGCCTTTCCGGTCGTTGCGATCGACAGGCAGGATCAGTTGCTTGGAGAACTCTCGGGATTCGACAGTGGGGTGGCGTCGCTGGACAGCCTGCTAGTCGAGACCAGAGCTCTGAATAGCAGTCTTCTTGCACAGATATTCGGAGGGCCCTGATGACCTTCAACGAGGCCAACACGGTTCGGGACTTCGTGCGGGACCTTGTCGCGTCCATTGACATCCGGTTCGTACCGGGTAAGCAGTTGCCGCGCCGGGAGGATGAGGTGCTGCTGGAGGGGCCGGTCAAGGAGGCCCTGATCCGGTTGAATCCGCTCATCGAGGCCAACCCTCAGCTTGCCGACGAGGTGATCTATCACCTGCGGGCGGTCATCCTCTCCGCTCGGCGCACGCCGAATCCGGTGGTGGCGAACGAGCAGTTCGCCGCGTGGCTGACCGGGCAGAAGTCGATGCCGTTCGGCCCGGCCGGTGAGCACGTCACCATCCGGCTCATCGACTTTGAAAACCCAGAGCCGAGCGCCAACCAGTGGATGATCTCCACGGAGGTGACCTCCCGGGTCGGGCGGGTCGAGCGCCGCTTCGATTTGGTGCTGTGGTGCAACGGTTTCCCGCTGGTGGTCGGTGAGGCGAAGTCGCCCGTCCGCCCCGCGTACACCTGGATCGACGCGGCGGCGCAGATCAACGAGGACTACGAAGTCAACGTCCCGGCGTTCTTTGTCCCCAACGTGTTCAACTTCGCCACCGAAGGCAAGGACTTCAGGTACGGCTCGGTCGGCATGCCGGTCGACCTGTGGGGACCATGGCGGGAAGAGACCGACGACCATGCCCCGGCGCGGACCGGCCTGGCGGTGGTGCGCGAGGCCGTCGAGGGCGTGCTGTCACCGGCGGTGGTGCTGGACTTCCTGCGGTTCTTCACGGTGTTCGCCACCGACAAGAAGCACCGAAAGATAAAGATCATCGCGCGCTTCCAACAGTTCCAGGCGACGAACCTCATCGTGGAACGGGTGCTGCACGGCCGGATCAAGCAGGGCCTGATCTGGCACTTCCAGGGTTCGGGCAAGTCGCTGCTCATGGTCTTCACCGCGCAGAAGCTGCGCGCGACGGCCGGTCTGACCAACCCCACGGTAATCATCGTGGTCGACCGGATCGACCTGGACACCCAGATCACCGGCACCTTCAACGCCTCGGACGTACCGAACCTCGTCTCGACCGACAGCCGCAAGGAGCTACAAGCTCTCCTCACGGCGGGCGCTCGGAAGGTCATCATCACCACCGTGCACAAGTTCGGCGAGGCGCCTGGGGTGCTGGACGACCGCGACAACATCATCGTCATGGTCGACGAGGCCCACCGTTCCCAAGAGGGCGACTACGGGCGCAAGATGCGCGAAGCCCTGCCGAACGCCTTCCTCTTCGGCCTGACCGGCACACCCATCAACAGGCGGGACCGCAACACCTTCATGTGGTTCGGGTCCACAGACGATGAAGGTGGCTATCTCTCGCGGTACTCCTTCCAGGACTCGATCCGCGACGGGGCGACGCTTCCGCTGCACTTCGAGCCGCGCCTGTCGGAAATCCACCTTGACGAGGCCGCGATCGATGCGGCGTTCGCCGAGTTGGCCGAGCAGCACCGACTCACCGAGGCCGACAAGAGCACGCTGTCGAAGCGGGCCGCCTCGCTCGAGGTGTTGATCAAGGCGGACGAGCGGGTCCGCCGGATCGCGGCCGACATCGCCGAGCACTTCCGGACCAAGGTCGAGCCACAGGGGCTCAAGGCACAGGTGGTCGTCTACGACAAGGCGACCTGCGTCGCCTACAAGGCGGAGTTCGACGAGATCCTCGGTCCCGACGCCTCCACGGTCGTCATGAGCCGCACCGCTCGCGACCCGGAGGAGTGGACGGAATACACCCCCGACCGGACCGAGTTGGAGCGCATCACTGCCCGATTCAACGACCCGGCCGACCCGCTGAAGATCATCATCGTGACGGCGAAGCTCCTCACCGGGTTCGACGCGCCGATCCTCTACGCGCAGTATCTCGACAAGCCGCTCAAGGAGCACAACCTGCTCCAGGCGATCACCCGCACCAACCGGGTCTACCCACCGACCAAGACGCACGGGCTGATCGTCGACTACCTGGGCATCTTCGACGACGTCGCCAAGGCGTTCGCCTTCGACGAGAAGAGCGTCCAGCAGGTGATCAGCAACATCGCCGTACTGCGGAATCAGCTCGGTCCGGCCATCCAGGCCGCGCTGGCGTTCTTTCCCGGCGTCGACCGCGCCGTGGGCGGCTACGAGGGGCTGATCGCCGCCCAGACCGCGATCAGCAGCGACGAGGCCCGCGACGCCTTCGGCGCATCCTTCAGCGTCGTCGCCCAACTCTGGGAAACCCTCAGCCCGGACCCCATCCTCTCCACTTACGCGGCCGACTACCGGTGGTTGACCGACGTGTACGAGTCGGTGCGGCCGTCGGACATTGCCGGTCGGCTCGTGTGGCACACCCTCGGTGCCAAGACGTTGGAACTCATCAACGAACACGTCACCGTCGAGGTGCCCCGTACCGACCTCGACATGATCGTCCTGGACGCCCAGGTGATCGAAGACCTCATGACGGGCCGGCGGAAGGACGTCGACCCGGTCGAGGTCGAAAAGTGGATTACCGCCCGTATCGCCAAGCACCTCGGTAATCCTGTCTTCATCGAACTCGGCAAGCGGCTCACCGCGCTGCGGGAGAAGTACGCCCACTCCCAGCAGGCCAGCCTGGACTTCCTCAAGGAGCTGTTCGCCCTCGCTCGGGACACCGTGGCCGCGGAGAAGGCCGCCGCCCAGGTACCCCGCGAGGACCAAGGCAAGGCGGCGCTGACGGAGCTCTTCCAGTCGCTGAAGGGCAACGGCACCCCGATCATCGCCGAAAAGATCGTCGACGAGGTCGACGAAGTCGTCCGGGCAGTACGGTTCACGGGCTGGCAGGACACCCGTGAGGGCGACCGCCTGGTCCAGCAATCCCTCCGTAAGACCCTCTGGACCAAGTTCAAGATCCGCGACAATGACGTGTACGAGCGCGCGCTCGGGTACATTCGCGAGTACTACTAAACAATGCACGCGCTCGTCTATCGGGGTCTGCGTCGGCCGCGAATGCGGGTGCTCCGCGGGTGCTTGGGCGCCGTGGACGCGCCCCTCGTTGGGTGGACTGACTTGGGCGTAACACCGTTCACTTGCCCGGGTTTACTCGATTGATGATGAACGCCGGTTAGGTCTTCGGCCGCCAGGCGGGCGCTCGGAATTTAGCTTGCCCGCAACATCGGCCAACGCTCGGATAACTCCAGGGCGTTGAGGTGCGGGGCAATCCTTGAGTGCCCACTCCGAGATCCGCTGATATACCGTCGATTCTCGCCAGCGGACCACCATCCAGGCTGCCGACGGCAGTCCGACTGAGACCGCGACTAGCCATAGGGGGTTCACCTTGGCTCCGCCTCGTCACTATCGGTCAGGCGGAGTGAGCCAGTTGAGACGCCCACGACGAGTGCCTCCGTCATCTCGTCGAGCGCCACGCGGGCGGCCTCGACCCACCTCTGCTCCTGGCTCAGGGTGCGTAGAGCAGCTTCGAGTCGCCGTGTCGATTGTAGATCAAGCAGTGGAATCTCAAGAGATTTGAGATTTATTCTCGGTACGGTTACTCCGACGGCTTGGCGTCTACCGTGGTAGGTGATGAGTGCGGCGAGTACCTCCGAGCTGACCAGGTCGGACAGTGGCCGTACAATTTGAAGCGGTCCAGTCGCTACGGCACCTCCGCTGCGATCCACGCCGGCTCGGACCAAGCCATCGGTAAGGACGATGACGTCGCCCGGCTGCGTGAACTCGGCCGAGCGAGGCAAACTCTTTCTCTCGATAAAGCCAGCCGGAGTGACGGTGTAGTCTAGTGCAATATCTTTAGGCCGAATTACCGGGATGTCGCCAGCGCCTATGTCCGATGGGTCTAACCGCGGTGGGCGAAAGAGCGTGACAAGGCCGCCGTCGACCATCGCGAGAAGGCTTGATGACTGGGCGCGTGCGGGATCCGAGACAGTGGGTAGTGGCAGCGGCTTTCGGCTGGCGAGATGCTGAGTGACTTCACTTAGCCGTTCGCCTGCGCTCCGTACGGACTCAACGAGTTCCAGGGGATTACTACCGGGCGCTGTCCATCTAGCTGGCATCAGGCTGCAGTCACCTGCTGCTAGCGCTTCTACCCCGACGGTAGTCGAGCGTACGGCTGGCCCTGCCGAGCCGCCGTGAACGGCGGCGACGATCTGGAGGATGTCCGAGTCATCCAACTCGGTACGCCCGCGCAGCCGGGTACCCACTTGCGATGCATCGACTAACATGACTCCGTGCGTCGAGGCGGCCTCCGGCACCCCCAGGATCAGCACCGCGACGGGGAGGGATGTGTGAGGGTACAGGCCTCCCGGGAGAGCAACGATCGCACGTACGCAGCCGGCTCTGACGAGGTTACGGCGGATTGTGGCTTCGGCGCCGCCGCGGAACAGCGGACCCATCAAGGTGACAATTAGCGCCTGCCCACCTGGCCGGAGGGCGCCGATGGCGTGCTGCACCCATGCGAGGTCGGCTTGTGTCCGGGGTGGCGTGCCGAATGGCAGTTGCGTGGTTCCGGCGAGCTTTTCGGGGTGCCAGTAGAGGCCAAACGGCGGGTCGGCCAAGACCAGATCGGCTTGTCCCAGGTGTTGATGTTTCCCGTGCAAGGTATCGCTGGTGACGATGTCGGCATCGAGACCGTGAACGAGGAGCCTCACTCGCGCCAGACGACTTGCCGCGTCGTTGATGTCCTGCCCGACGAGCGTCAGGGGTTCGCCATTGGGGGCAGCCTTCGCTGCAGAAAGCAGGAGCGTGCCTTGGCCAGACGCGAAGTCAAGAACGGTCCCCTTGGGCGAGGCGAGAGCAACAAGAAGTCGAGCAATTCCTTTAGGCGTTGCATGCTCTCCGGCACCGCGGAATCCTCGGGCGCTGGCAGCCAAGAGCGCCTCAAAGACATCCGTTACCCCTAGTTCAAGTGCGAGTCCGGCGACCTGTTGGAAAAAGGGGGCGTAGTCCTCCCACTTGGCCCGCGATCGGAAATGATCTCCAACAAGTTGTGGTAGTCCAGCGGCTTCCAGCCGTTGTGCGAGTCCTCCAAGGAACTCGGGCAAGGACGACGCGTCTTGTCTGATGACCGCCTTCAGCACGTCGTTGGTCTTGTCCCCAAGTCGTGCAGCCGCCACTGCATAGCCAAGTGTTGCCATGCCCGCCTCGGCAGCATCCTCGGGAAGTACGACGCCCCTAGCTGGGTTGAGGGCAGTCCAGACGGCCTGCTCTGCTGAGCGCCCAGCTAGCGGCTTTTTGTGAATCGCCATCCATGTCTTCAGGTCGCCGAACCGGAAGAGGGTTGTAGTGGCGCTCTCCTGTGTGGGCTTGGGGAAGTCCGGGTACCGGCGCCGCCAGTTGCTCACCGCTGGGCGGCTCACGCCCGCCATGGTGGCGAGATCAGTCAGACTCACGAGTGCTTCGTCGTCTAGGGCTGGCTTCTGCACCCACTTAGTTAACCCCCTTCACGGCCACGTGTCAAGCGTGTAGGGGGTTAACAGAGAAGTGGTCGGCGGCCGGTCTGGAGCGCCGTTGCGCACGATCACCGAGAAGCGGGACCGCGGGTGCTCGCCGGGTGCTCGCGCGCCGTGGACGACAGGCATCCGGTGGCACGCGGCGGCCCACAGGCAATGGACTGGTAGGGGATGTGGGACTGTCGGCGCCGTGCGGGACTGATGAGCACGGCATCGACGGGCTCTTAATCCGCGGGTTCGGGGTTCGAGTCCCTGGCGGCGCACCAGCAGTAACACCCTCAGGGCCGGTCATTCAGACCGGCCCTGATCTTTTGGTGGCCCCTACGTCAGGCATCGAACAGATAACCGAGCTTGTCTGTGGTCGACCGCTGGGACTGCCGGGTCACCTCTACGTATGGCGGCCCGCGCCAGCTCCTATGGGATAGCCCCGCCGCCCGAGTCGCTGTTGCCTCTGGCTGTGGGTTCGCCCTCCGCCTCCTCGAAGAGCGTCTGGCGCAGTCGCCACCGGTGCCGGCGACTGATTAGGAACTCGGTGACGGCCGTCACCAGGCAGACCCCGGCAAGGCAGGCTAAGGCCTGCAGAGCGGGCAGCCAGGCGGTGACCGGCAGTAGGGCCAGCAGGAGTGCGGCGGCGGCGAGTCGGGGCCAGATGACGATGAGGATGCCGTGACCGAGCCGCCCGTGGAACGCGGCGTGGGCGAGCAGGAACAGGGCGACGCCGCCGTACATCGCGTACCGGCCGGTCCGGTCGAGCGGATCGCCGCGGTTGTATGAGTTGGCGCTCTCGATGAGGCCGGGCGTGTGTTTCAGTCCGAGGGAGAGCAGGATGATCCCTGCGATCATGGGTAGGTGCAGGTAGGTGTAGGCGTCCCGGGCGAGTCGTACCCGGTGGAGCGGGTCGGCGGTGCGCAGTGCGTGCTCTCCGACGAGCGCGGAGAGGTCGAAGTAGATCCATTCGAGGGAGCAGGCGATGACGGCGGCGAGCGCCGAGGCGATGAGGAAGCTCGCTGTGGCGTGCAGGTAGCTGCCGGTGACACCGATCGACACCAGCACCTCGCCCAAGGCCAGGATGATGATCAGGTTGTGTCGCTCGGTCCAGTGCCGGGCGGAGAAGATCTGCCGACGCACGGGCAGCGCCATCCCGGCGCCGTAGTCGATGCTGATGGCCAGTACCCACAGGGCTATCTGGCCGGCCAGCGTTGTCGTGCTGCCGAACTCGCCCAGCGGCAGCAACGCGGCGCTGAGCAGTAGGCCGATGGCGGCGAGCGCCGGCACGGTGAGCGACACGATCTCGTGGCCCCGCAGGCTCGGCGTGGCGTACCAGCGTAGTCCCAGGTACAGAAGCCGGACTGTGGCGTAGCAGCCGACGAACCCGACAGGGGCTGCCACGCCGCCGGGAACATCCCTGAACGCGTCCAGCGTGATAGCCGCCAGCACGAACAACAGCGGCGTTGTCGCCAGCAGGGTGAGCCTGGCCAGGCCGAAGTTTCCCCGTACCCGGTTGCTCAGCCAGGCGAAGAGCGACCACAACCACCAGAGCAGGGCCAGGACAAGCAGCCCGTGCACGACACCGAGCCCACCCTTGTCGGCGGTCATCAGCGTGGTGACCTGAATGAACGCGAAGACGAACACCACGTCGAAGAAGAGCTCCGCGGTGGAGACGCGAGAATGTTCGGAGATCCGCCAAACGCCTGGGCGCAACCTCTGGACCATGGAAGAGGCCTCCCGTGATCAGGCTGAGCTGGACCGCCGGCCACCCGCGTTGCATCCACGTCTCCTCGTCGCGGCAACTCGCTGTCCGGGGCTACCCTGGCCGACGCGCCGCAAACCGGTGGATCAGTGCTCTGGATGTGGTTGGGCGACTCGGCATGGCCTTGCCGGTCCGTACTCGCCTACCTGATGGTCTGGGTCTCCGCGCCCCTGTTTCTGCGAAGGATCGGTGAGGAGGCTCGGGTGCGGAGCCGGCGTTGCCCGGCCGTGGTTGCGGGTACCCGGCACGGATGGCGGAGGTACTTGAAGACGGGGACATCTACTTCCTCTACCGGCCACGGGTGGAGGAGGAGCACGTCGACTCGCTGGAGGAGGTGCAGCGGCTGCTGGTCGTGATGCACCCGTGGCGGGGGCGACACCTGCGGCTGCTCGTGGTCGGGCGTAAGCGCCTGCCCGGTATCGACCAGCACGACCGCTTCTGGGCGTTCGTCGATGAGGTGGTGGACCGGCCCGAGCAGTTGCACAAGGCCCTCCAGGCGCGCGCGTACCGGACAGAGACCCGCGGCGAACGGGAGCAGCCGCCGGCCCGGCCGGTGGCGGAGGGGGCGTACGTGATCGCCCGGCACGACGACCACACCCATCTGGCGTACGAACTGGAACTCCCGCTGCGCCTCGGAGCGCCGCAGCACGAGCTGAGCATCGAGCCGGAGGCGAGCTACATCATCACGGTGAAGAACCCGCAAGCACCCTCCCCGCCCGGGGTCGGACTGCGCGGGGCCCAGAAGGTCAAACTGCCCGCTCGGCTGCAGGGGAAGTTCCACGGCCGTCGTTTCGCCCCGCTCGACCCGCCGGACTTCCTCGACCATCCCGGGACCGAACTCGTCCTCGTCGGCGCGGCCCACGACGCCTCCGAGGAGCTACGGATCGACCTGGACGCGGAGGTCGAGCGGGCGGCGCGGAGCACGATCTTCGGGGACCTGCGGATCGGACGCCGGGATCGCCCGGTCGAGCCGCTTTTCGCAGGGGAGTGGGCGTAGCCGCCCGACCGCCCCGCCGTCGTCGTCGAGCGCGTCCGCTCCACCGCGCACCGCGCGCCGTCCAGGGCAGCCCGTAGTGCGGGGCGTTGCCATAGTCGGACCGTGTCGATCCCGAGACGGCGTCGGTGGTTCCATCCCGCGATAGTCGGCGCGGTCATCGCCGCGGTGGCCACGGTGGTCGCGGCGGCCATCCCGGTCGCGCTGGAGCTCACCCGCGACACCGGCAGCCGTGGTGGTGCGCCGTTGGTCCAGGGCACCCCGTCCGCCGTGCAGCCCCAGCCCACCGCACCGGCGGCCACCACCGGGCTCAGCCCGTCCCAGGTGCCCGACGCGAGTGGTCCGTCCGCCTCACAGGCCGGCGAGGCCGAGGTGCGCTCATTGACGGAGATGCCCGAGGTGGACGACTTCGACGGCTCGGAGCAGGAGCCGCGGCTCGTGGCCGGCGAGCAGCGCGAGACCGTCCTCGTGGCGTCTCCGTGCTGGCTGAACGACAACTTCACGGCCACGTTCGTGGTCAGCCGGCAGTACGCGGTCCTCGAGGCGACCGTGGGGATGGCGGACGACTCCGCGAAGGCGCTGCCGCTCCGGTTCACCGTGCTGGCCGACCGCAAGGCGGTCTTCGCCACCACCCTCGGCCTCGGGAAGACCCGCGCGGTCAGGGTGGACATCAGCGATGCGACCCAGGTGTCCCTCCGGCTCAGCACCACCAGCGTCAACCAGTGCCACGGCGACGGCATCGGCGTCTGGATCGCCCCTCGGGTGCGTCGGTGAGCGGCGGAGCCCGCCGCACACCGCCGGGCGCGGCTCTGCGTGACTGATGGGGCAGCCAGCGTGCGCCGCTCGGGCCGGACGGGCCCCCGTCGGCGATCGGCGCCCGCGTGCCGGGCCGCTTCTGCATTTGACCTTCGTCGATCAGCGGTGGGGTAACTCGCCGACGTGCTCTCACGGAATTCCCATGTCAGGGAAGTGCGCCGAACTGCACGGACGAATTGTGTGGCCGTCCCCCGTCGCCGGCGACCGGCGTCCCCGGGGTCCGGACCGACCGCACCGCCGCCCGGACGCACCGGTGCTCCCGGTCGCCGCCCGAACCGTTGTGGGCGCGGCGCAGCCGGCAGCGTCGACCGTCCGCAGTGGAGCTCTTCTGCTGCTCGCGTAAACACCCCTGTTTGGGAGCGGCGTTCCGCTCGGGAAGCGGATAGGGTCGACAGAGGATCATCTCCGCTGCGTCGCCCGGTCGACGGGTGAATTTGCCGGGGGAGCAATTTCCGAGGGAGAGAGGGCGAACATGATCCGGAAGCCGAATCTGTCCGTGGACGCACGGTACGTCCTGCCGTCGTTCGCTGAGCGGACGTCGTACGGCATGAAGGAGACCAACCCGTACAGCAAGATGTTCGAGGACCGGATCATCTTCCTCGGCACACCGGTCGACGACGCCGCGGCCAACGACGTGATGGCGCAGCTCATCACGTTGGAGGCGACGGATCCCGAGCGGGACATCACCATGTACATCAACTCGCCCGGCGGCTCGTTCACCGCCATGACGGCGATCAACGACACCATGCGCTACGTCCGCCCGGACGTGCAGACCGTCTGTCTGGGGCAGGCGGCGTCCTCCGCTGCGATCCTGCTGGCGGCGGGCACCCCGGGCAAGCGGATGGCGCTTCCGCACTCGCGGATCCTGATCCACCAGCCCGCCATCGAGGGCGTCCAGGGTCAGGGCACCGACCTGGAGATCCAGGCCCGGGAGATCATGCGAATGCGCACCCAGATGGAGGAGATGCTGGCCCAGTACTCCGGCCGCCCCCAGGAGGAGGTCTCCCGCGACATCGAGCGGAACAAGATCCTCACGGCCGACGACGCGGTGGCCTACGGGCTGGTCGACACCATCCTGCGCAGCCGGAAGAAGAGCGCGGCGGCAATGGCGGCCAGCTGAGCTGACCCGTCCGGGGTCGACGGCGCCACCGGCCCGTCGGCCCCGCTTCTGGCCAGTCCCGCGCTGTCGCGCCGACCCTCTCCGGTCAGTCCCGCGCTGTCGCGCCGGCCCCGCCCCGGTCAGTCCCGCGCTGTCGCGCCGGCCCTGTCCGGGGTGGGCGGCGGTTCGCCCAGCGCGGGTAGCAGGTCCCCCGCGAGGTGCGGCTGGTAGCCCCCGCTCGCGGTCCACCCGCCGTCGAAGCGCACGGTGGTGGCGGTCAGGTAGCGCAGCTCGTCCGCGGCCAGTGCCCGGATCAGCTCCGCCACCTCGGCCGGCTCAGCCAGCCGGCGCTGCGGGGTGCCCCGCACGATGGTCTCCTCGTCGAGGAGGTTCCGGTGGATGCCGTCCATCACCAGCGGCGTCCGGACGTAGCCCGGGCTGACCGCGATGACCCGGATGTTCTGCGCGGCCCACTCCACCCCGAGCACCTCGGTCAGCATGGCGACACCGGCCTTCGAGGAGCAGTACGCGGCCCCCTCCACCATCGCCAGGTGCGCCGCCACGGAGGCGATGTTGACGACCAGCCCGCCGGCCCGCCGCAACGCCGGGAACATCGCCCGGCAGCAGTAGTACGTCCCGGTCAGGTTGACCCCGATGACCCGCTCCCACGCCGCCGGCGCCAGTTCGCTGGCGAACCCGCGCCCGCCGATGCCGGCGCTGTTGACCAGCAGGTCGGCCCGCTCGACCTCGGCCGCTGCCGCGGCCACCTGGTCGTAGTCGCGTACGTCGACCTGCCGCCCGGTCACGCCGTCCGCGTCGCACGGGCGACGGTCCCAGCCGATCACGCGCCATCCGTCGTCCACCAGCCGCCGCGCCACGGCTGCGCCGATCCCGCTGGCTGCGCCGGTGACCACGGCCAGCCGCTGCCCACTACCGTGCAACCTGCCCTCCCTGGGTGTGCGACGTTCAGTTCGGGGGCAGCCGCAGCCGGGCGATGCGCCGTTCGCCGTCCAGGGCGCGCATCGCCCGGGCCAGCGTGGCGACGTGCAGTTCGTCCTCGCCGCGTTCGAGCATGGTCTCCGCCGTCACGCCGATCGCCTTGGCCTCCGCCATCAGCGCCTGCGCGGCCAGCACGCATCCCCGCACGTCGAAGTGGCCGCTGTCCCGGGCCGGATTGAGACGGGCGACCAGGTCGACGATGCGCAGGTAGCGGTCCACCAGCTCCTGCTCGGCGCGGGTCAGCGCGGGAAGCTCTCGTTCCGTCATGGCCTCACCCTGTCACCCCGGTGCCGGCGCTGCCAGCCGCCGAGCACCTCGCGGCTGGCGTCGGCGACCTCGTCGAGGACGGCCTGGAACGCCGCGAGCACCGGGTCGTCGACGGCACCCGGTGCCGGTGGGCCGGCGGGGTGGGCGGCGTCGTCGGCGCCGGGCAGCACGGCGAAGTCCGGTCGCAGGCCCTGCACCCACAGCGCCGCGGCGAGCCGGGCCAGCGCCGCCAGCCCGTCGGGGCGCCCCTCCGAGGCGCTCACGACGACGTGCCGCTGGCCGTGCAACGTGTCGCGGACGAAGGCGGCGAGGCTGCCGTGGCCGACCTGCACGAAGACCCGGGTGCCCTCGTCGTGGAGACGCTGCACCAGTTCCCGGAAGCGGACCGGCGAGACCAGGTGCCGGACCAGGAGCCGACCCAGCGCGGACTCGTCGTCCGGGTAGCGGTCCACCGTGGTCGCCGACCAGACCGGCACCGTCGCGGCCCGCAGCGGGACGGCCCGGAGGATGGCGGCCACCGGGTCGAGGTAGGGCGCCAGCATCGGGCTGTGGAAGCCGGACCGGAACGGCAGCACCGTCCGGGGCACCGAGGGATCGGCGATCCGGGCGAACGCGCTGTGGATCGCCGCGTCGGTGCCGCAGAGCACCGTCTGCCGGGGACTGTTGTCGTGGGAGATGACCACGTCGGCCACCCCGTCGATGAGCCGTCTCGCCTCGACCACCGGACAGCCCACCACCGCGAACGCCACGTCGGGCAGCTGGTAGGCGTCCGGCCCCATCCGCCGGGCGAAGTCGTCGAACGCCTCCGCCGCCCACCTGCCGGCGGAGAACAGGGCACTCCACTCGCCGGCGCTGTGCCCGGCGACGAGATCGGGCCGGATGCCCATCCGCCGCAGCGCGCCGTCCAGCAGGCGCCCGGTGTGCAGCAGGTCCCACGTCCGCCCGCCCACCGTCCCGGTGCGGTCCGGCTGGTAGCCGGGCAGGCCGAACGCCCCGGCCACGTCGTCCAGCGGTGGCCGGTCGTGTGCGGACAGGCCCGGGAAGAGGAACGCCACCCGGCCGGGGCGGCCCGGCCGCAGCACCGGATCGGTGGTGTACCAGAGGTCGGCCGGGCCAGCCCACGACCGTTCCCGCAGCACGAGTTCCTGGGCGAGGGCGAGCCGGTCCGGGGTCGGGGTCAACAGGGCCAGCCGGCACGGCAGGCCGGGGTCGTCCGGCTGCCCCGGGTGGCGCCCGCCCCGGGCCACCGCCCGGAGCCGGTCCGCGAGTTCGGCCGGGGACGACGCCGCCAGACGCAGGACGGCCGGCCCCGACTGGCGGGGGTGCGGCGACCGGGCCGGCTCAGTCATCGAACCCGGCGGGCCGGAACGGGGCCGGGTCGCCGGCCACGTACAGCACCTGGTGCGCGTCCCGCGGGCCCTCGGCGATCTCGCGCATCAGCGCCTCGACGCCCGCCTCCGGGTCGATCACCGCGATGCCGCGGCGCGCGTACTCCCGTTCCAGCTCGGCCGAGACCATGCCGCCGCCGGCGGCGGCCCACGGACCCCACGCCACGGCGAGGGTGCGGCCGGTGAAGCGATCGGCGGCGGCCAGCGCCAGGGTGTCCAGCGCGTCGTTCGCCGCCGCGTAGTCGGCCTGCCCCCGGTTGCCGAACGCCCCGGAGACGCTGGAGAAGAACAGCAGCAGGCGCAGGTCCGGCTTCAGCGCGTCCAGCAGGACCCGGGCGCTGCGCACCTTGGCGTCGTAGACGGCGGTGAAGGCGGCCTGGTCCTTGTCCCGGATGAGCCGGTCGTCGAGCGTCCCGGCGCCGTGCACGACGACGTCGATCCGGCCGTGCCGGCGGTAGACCTCGTCGACGGTGGCGGCCAGGCGGGCGTCGTCGCGGATGTCGAAGCGGTGGTACCGCACGGACGCGGCGTGCGCCTCGAGCCGGTCGAGGACGGCGCGCAGCTCGCGCCCGGCGAGCAGGGCCCGCAACCGGCGCTCCACCTCGGCCGGTGTGCCGGTGCCGGCCGCCAGCAGGGCACGGCGCAGCTCGACCGGGTCCGTCAGGCCGGCCGTGGCGGGGTCCTCGGCGGACTTCGGCGGGGCGGTACGCCCGACGATCTCCAGGTGGCAGCCGTACCGCTCGGCGAGCGCCACCGCCGTCCGGGCGGTGATGCCCCGCCCGCCGCCGGTGACCAGCACCACCGAGTCGGAGTCCAGGTCCAGCGCCTCGGACCCGGCGGGGAGGTCCTGCCGGACGTAGCGGCGGACCACCCGGGATCCGTCGGGCAGGCCGACCACCCCCCGGGGTGTCCCGCCGGCCACCTCGCCGAGGATCCGCTCGGCGACCGCCTCCGCGCCGCCCTGGGGGTCCACGTCCAGCAGGCGGACCCGGGTCTGCGGATACTCGTGGGCCACGGTGCGGACCAGCCCGGCGAAGCCGATCCCGGCCAGCGCGGCGTGCTGCCCGGCCGGGGCGGTCTCCGAGTCGAGGGGCGCGAAGTGACCGCCCATCGTGGTGACCACGGTGATGTCCGGCACCCCCGCGGTGAGCAGCGCGCGGAGCCGGTCGTAGGCCGCCGGCAGGGCCGGCTCGCCGGCGGCGTCCGTCACCGGCAGCAGGATCGCCAGGTCGAGCTCGCCCGGCGGGGTCGCGGCGTCGGCCGCGGCGACCCCGGAGCGGGCCAGCCGGCGGCGCAGCGCGTCCGCCAGGTCGGGCGCGCCGCCGGCGACCGCCGCGACGCGTCCGGAGAGGTCGGCGGCGGCGCGGGACGGCGCGGGCAGCGGCCGCAGGGCGGGGACGTACCGGTCCGGCGCCCGGCCCGGGGCGGGCCCGGTGGACGTCCCGGCGTCCGGCGTGGACCGCCCGGCCGTCCGGGTGTCGGCCGGCCCCGGGACGTCGCCCGGTGTCGCGGCCGGGCCGGTCGCCGCCGGGTCGAGCGGGGGAAGCAGCGCCACCAGGTCGGCGATCGTACGGGCGCCGACGAGGGTCGACACGCGCGTCTCCGGTCGCGGCACCGCCAACCGGCGCAGCAGCGTCTCGGCCAGCTCCGTCCGCTTGATCGAGTCGATGCCGAGGTCGGCTTCCAGGTCGATGGTGGGCGCGAGCATCTGCGCGGGATATCCCGTCCGCTCGCTCAACAGGTCGACGGCGAGTCCGAGGACGGTGGTCGGGCCGGCGTCGGCCACCTCGGCGCGGGCGGGCTCGGCGAACGCCGCCGCGGCGACCGGCGTCGGGTCCGGTGCGGACCGCCGCGGCCGGGGCTCCCGGTCCAGGTAGCCGAGCACGATCTCGCGCTGGGCGTCGACCAGCTCCCGGCTGTTGCGCAGGAACTCCAGCACCGCCGTCTCGCGCGGATCCCCGCTGCCGGCGCCGTCCGCCGCCGCCAGCCGGGGCGCCTCGTCGGCGGGGCGCAGGCCGTTCGGCACCGGCTTGCCGTCCGGGCCCCGCACGAGGTGCCCGTCGACCGTCCACCCGGTGGCGGCGGGGGCGGCGGCCGAGGTGGCCCGCGGGCCGGTGAAGAGGCGGGCCGGGTCCACCGGCACCCCCGCGACGGCCAGCTCCGCCAGGGCGTGCAGCAGGCGGGGCAGCCCCGGTTCGTTCGGCACGTCGCAGCTGACCGCCCGGTGCGGCCGGTCGCCGAGGATCCGGCCGATCATCCGGCTGAGCACCCGTCCGGGCCCCACCTCGACGAAGACCCGGGCCCCGGCGGCGTACATGTCCTCGACCTGGGTCAGGAACCGCACCGGGGCGGCGAGCTGCCCGGCGAGGAGCCGGCGGATCTCGTCCGGTGCGTCCGGGTAGCGCCGGCCGGAGGCGTTCGCCCAGACCGGCCGCTGTGGCGGCTGCACCGGGCAGTCGGCGAGGACGGCGGCGAACTCCTCGGTGGCGTCGGCCATCGCCGGGCTGTGGAAGGCGCAGGAGACGCCGAGCGTGGTGGCGGACCGGCCCTGGGCGCGCAGCCCGGTCACCGCGGTCGCCACCGCCGCCTCGGGGCCGGCGATCACCACCTGCTCCGGGGCGTTGTGGTTGGCGATCACCACGGCGTCGTCGAGGCCGGCCCCGGCGAGGGCGGCGGCGACCTCGTCGGCGCTCGCGGCGACGGCCGCCATGGCGCCGCCCCGCCCGCCGGCGGCGTGCATCGCGGCGGCCCGGGCGGCGGTCAGCCGCAGCAGGTCCGGGCGGGACAGGGCGCCGGCGGCGTGCAGGGCGACGAGTTCGCCGTAGCTGTGCCCGCCGAGCAGGTGGGGCCGGACCCCGAGGGAGCCGAGCAGCTCCAGCAGGGCCAGCTCGGCGACCCCAAGGGCGGGTTGGGCGTGGCGCGTGTCGGCGAGCGTGGCCGCCCGGGCCGCCGCCGTCGCCTCGTCGAACGAGGTGGGCGGGAACATCACCGCGGCCAGTGCCGGGTCGTCGTACAGGTCGGTCCGCATGGCGGGGAAGGCCGCGAAGAGGTCGGCCAGCATGCCCGGGCGTTGGCTGCCCTGCCCGGGGAAGACCAGCGCCACGACGGGCGGCTCCGCCGGGCCGGGGTCGGCCAGGTAGACCCCGGCCCCGGGGTCGGCGGTGCCCGTGGCGGCCAGCCGCAACCGCTCCCGCAGCTCGTCGAGGCTGCCGGCCACGACGGCGGCCCGGACCGGCCGGCCGTCGTCGCGGGTGCGGCCGAACCACTCCAGCGCGAGGGCGTGCAGCGCCCCGTCCCCGGGCGGCGCGTCGGCGGCCAGGGCGGACAGGGCACGCGCCGCCTCCCCGGTCGACTGCTCGTCGGCCGCGCGGAGCAGGAAGAGCTCGACCGGCCAGCGTTCCCACGCCTGGTCGGGGTCGGCGGTGCTGGGATGGGCCCGGACCACGGCGTGGAAGTTGGTGCCGCCGAAGCCGAAGGCGCTGACGCCGGCGGCGCGGCGGGCCGGGGGAGCGAGCCAGGGCCGCGCCGCGCCGTCGAAGGCGAACGGGCTGGCCGTGGCGTCCCAGTAGGAGTTCGGCCGGGTCAGGTGCCCGGTCGGCGGGCGGACCCCGGTCTGCACCGCCCGGACGGCCTTGATCAGGCCCGCCATGCCGGCGGCGCACTTGGTGTGCCCGATCAGCGACTTGACCGAGCCCAGCGAGCAGGTGGCCGGCCCGGCGCCGCCGGCGGCGAACACCTCGGACAGGGCGGACAGCTCGGTGCGGTCACCGACGACGGTGCCCGTGCCGTGCGCCTCGACCAGGCCGATCTCACCGGGCGCGACGCCCGCCGCCCGCAGGGCCCGCTCGACCGCGTGCCGCTGGCCCTGCGCCCGGGGGGCGGTGAGGCCCATGCCGCGGCCGTCGCTGGCGCCGCCCACGCCGGCGATCACCGCGTGGATCCGGTCGCCGTCGCGTTCCGCGTCGGCCAGCCGCTTGAGCACGAGACAGGCGACGCCCTCGCTGATCACGATGCCGTCCGCGGACTCGTCGAAGGTGCGGCACCGCCCGGTGGGCGACAGCGCCTGCACCGAACCGAAGAGCAGGTAGTCGTGCACCGCGTTGTGCACGTCCACCGCGCCGCACAGCACCATGTCGCTCGTGCCGACGGCCAGCTCCTTGCAGGCCAGGTCGACCGCCGCCAGCGAGGACGCGCAGGCCGCGTCGACGGTGTAGTTGACCCCGCCCAGGTCGAGCCGGTTGGCGATGCGCCCCGCGATGACGTTGCCCAGGATGCCGGGGAAGGAGTCCTCGGTCAGGCGGGGCAGGTGGGCGTCGAGCGCGGCGGGCGGCTCGGCGAAGTACGTCGGCAGCAGCGCCCGCATCCCGTACGCCGTCGCGAGGTCGGCGCCGGGCTCGGCCCCGAAGATCACCGAGGTCTGAGCCCGGGGGAAGGGGCGGTCGGCGTACCCGGCGTCGGCCAGTGCCCGCTCGGCGACGACCAGGGCGAGCAGTTGCGCGGGATCGATGCTCCCGAGTGCGGCGGGCGGTACGCCGTGGGCCACCGGGTCGAACGGCACGGGCGCCAGGAAGCCGCCCCAACGGGACGGGCTCTTCTCCCCCGGGCGGGGATCGTCCGCCGAGTAGTAGCGGTCCGCGTCCCACCGCCCGGGGTCGACCTCCACCACGGCGTCGGTGCCGGCGACGACGTTGGCCCAGAAGGAGGCCGCGTCGGAGGCACCGGGAAACGCGCAGGCCATGCCCACGATCGCGATGTCCATGGAATGCCCGGATCCTTTCCTCATCCCGTCCCCGTCCCGCGCCCGGTCCCGCTCGTGACGGGCGGACGCGCGGTCGTACTCGAAAAGGGCACGTCGGCGGCGACGTCCGTGAATGCGCATAGCGCTGCGACGGACGTTTATGGGTTGCGGCCAGTGGCACTGCGGCGGTCTGCCGCGGTGGCTTCGCACGGGCGGCGCTGACGGTCTGGTGCCAGTTATAAAGACGCGAACCCCGAGTCGGGGTTCGGAGGGTCGGCACAAGCAAGATCGGTTGGTGCCTGCCTGCCTCCGAATGATCTCGTTCGATTTGCAAGCGTTTCCTCGATCCTTGCATACCGACTGGTATGTGTCCACCCGTGATCGAATGCTCACCCGAACCGCCAGTTTTTGGCAGGCGATGCCCGCTTTGCGGGCATTTGGGGGCCGCCCGGACGTGGAAGTTCCACGGTCTGCGGGCCGCCGGGCGGCCATCCGACGCTGAGTCCGTGATCAGCGTCACTCGATCCCGTAGAACTGCAGCTAGCCGCGATAATGCGCGACGGCCAAGGGATCGTTAATTGCCGGATCTGCCCGCGCTAATGCGTACGTCGGCGACCCCGACCTATTGGTAGGGATTGACTCCGTCCGGGCTCCATGATGTGCTTCCCGGGTCCCGACGGGGTTGGCGGAAATGCGCCGGAGTGCTCCCGGGTGGTCGACCGGGAGGTCGGGACGCCGGTGTCGTACCCACCGTGGCGGCGACACCGCCGGGGCAGGGAGAACGTGGGGGAACGGGGACATCCAAGTGCTGATCCGTCCTGTCGATCGGGTGTGTGGGCACCGCGACCGCGGGTGGCGGACGACCGCCTGCCGCGGTGCGTCGAGCGCCCGCTCGCCGGGGCGGCGCCGGCGCGGCTGAGCTGGCCGCCGCGGGCGGATCGTCAGGTCCGGGTAAGGGGCCGCCCCGCGCCGGGTGCGGCGTTCGAACCATGTCACGGGGGGAACCAGTGGATCTTGGATTGGACGGTCGGCGGGCGCTCGTCACCGGGTCGTCGTCCGGCATCGGAGCGCGGATCGCCGAGATGCTCGCCGACGAGGGAGTGACGGTGGTCGTGCACGGGCGCTCCGTGCCCGCCGCGGAGTCCGTGGCCCAGGGCATCCGGGCCCGGGGCGGCGTCGCGGAACCGATCGTGGCGGACCTGCTCGACGCCGACGGCCCGCACCGACTGGCGGTCGCGGCCGAGCGCTACCTCGGCGGCGTCGACATCCTGGTCAACTGCGCCGCCACCGGTCTGGACCGGCCGTGGGACGACACCACGGACGAGGACTGGCGGCGCCTGCACGAGCTCAACGTGGTGGCGCCGGCCCGCCTCGCCCAGGCGCTGGTCCCCGGCATGCGTCGCCGGGGCTGGGGCCGGCTGATCCAGATCGCCAGCGGCGCCGCCACCCAGCCGCAGGTCGGCTCGGTGGCGTACTCGACGACCAAGGCGGGACTGGTCAACCTCACGACGGGGCTGGCCCGGGCGTTGGACCGCACCGGCATCACCGTCAACACCGTCAGTCCCGGCATCGTCGTCACCCCCCGGGTCGAGGAGTACGTCCGCGGTCTCGCCGCCGACCAGGGCTGGGGCACCGACTGGTCCGACATCGAGCAGCGCGTCCTGGCCAAGTCGATCGACAACCCCACCGGCCGGCTCGGCACACCCGACGACGTGGCGGCGCTGGTCGTCTTCCTCGCCAGCCCCCTCGCGGGCTTCGTCAACGGGGCCAACCACCGCGTCGACGGCGGCGCGGTCGCCGTCGTCAACTGAGTCTCCGCGGAAGGATCAATGGTGACTGTCCACTACTCGGCGGACCGACGACCACGGTGGTTCCTCTTCCCGGACACCCCGGAGGCGCCGGTGGCGTTGTACTGCCTGCCGCACTCCGGGGCCGGGGCGACCGCCTACCGGGCCTGGATCCAGGCCGCGGCGCCGGGCGTCGCGGTACGCCCCCTGCAGCCGCCCGGCCGGGAGAGCCGCATCGACGAGCCGCCCGCCTTCGACGTCGCCGAGGTCGCCGACGTGCTGGCCGACGAGACCCGGCCGTACGCGCTGTACGGCCACAGCTTCGGCGCCCTCGTCGGGCACGCCGTCGTGGCGGAACTCCAGCGCCGCGGCGCCCCGCTGCCCCGGCGGCTCGTCGTCGGCGGGTCCCGCCCCCCGGACGACCTCCCGGAACTCGCCCGCCGGCTGCTCGGCCTGGAGGACGAGGAGTTCCTGCGCGAGGTCGTCGGGATGGGCGGCACCCCGGCCGAGATCCTGGACCACCCGGCGCTGGCCGCCCTGCTCGTTCCGGTGCTGCGGGCCGACTTCGGCTGGATCGACCGCTACGCCGGCGCCACGCACGGCCCGGTCGACGTGCCGATCCTCGGCTTCGCGGGCACCGAGGACCCGATCGCCACGGCCGAGGCGATGGCCGGGTGGCAGCGGATGACGTCCCGCGGGTACCGCGGCCACAGCGTGCGCGGCGACCACTTCTTCCACATCACCGACCCCGCCGGGGTGGTGCGGGCCATCGCCGCCGACCTGGCGGCCGATTCCCGGTAGCGCCCCGGTGCGCCAACTCGACGGGCCCGGCAGCGGGCGACGAGGTCCCCGGTCTCTTTGTCCGGAACGGAGCGGCACATGACAGACTGCCTGATCGTCGGTTTCAACGACGTCGACTTCGCCAGCTACGTCAGCGACGTGCGCCTCATGGGGGCCGACTCCGGCGCCTTCCGCGACCTGCGCCTGGCGTACATCGACCTCGACGGGCGACCGCTGCGCGCGCTGGACGCGCTGAGTCACCTGCGCGAGAGCCCGCCGGGCGCGCCGAAGCCGTACTTCCACAACGCGGACTTCCTCTGGCCGGTGGTCACCGTGCTGGGCAGCTTCCTGGCCCGCCGGGGGTTGAGCGTCGACTTCGTCAACCTGTTCCAGCACGAGCGGGAGCAGTTGCGGGAGAAGCTGGCCGGCGACGTCCGCCTCGTGGCGATCACCACGACCCTGTACGTCTCGCCGCAGCCGATCATCGAGATCGTCGAGTTCGTCCGCCGGCACAACCCGAAGGTGTCCATCGTGGTCGGTGGGCCGTTCATCACCAACCAGGTGGCCGCGCTCAAGCGCCCCGACCTGGACGCGATGATGGACTACCTCGGCGCGGACTACTACGTCACCGGCCGCGAGGGCGAGCTGACCCTGGCCCGGCTGGCGCTCGCGCTGCGGTCCGGCACCGACCCGGGAGACGTGCCGAACCTGGCCTACCGCGTGGACGGCGACTTCGTCCACACCCGCACCGAGATCGAGTCGAACCCGCTGACCGAGCTGGTCGACTACCAGGTCTTCGGCCCCGACGCGTTCAACGAGTTCGTCACCACCCGGACGGCGAAGTCCTGCCCGTTCTCCTGCGCCTTCTGCGGCTTCCCCCAGCGGGCCGGCAAGTACACCTACCTCGACGTGACGCACGTCGAGCGGGAGCTGGACAACATCCGCAAGCTGCCGTCGGTCAACACCGTGACGTTCATCGACGACACCTTCAACGTCCCCAAGAACCGGTTCCGGGACATCCTCCGGATGATGATCGACAAGGACTACGGGTTCAAGTGGAACTGCTTCTACCGCAGTGACCACGGCGACCGCAGGACCATCGAGCTGATGAAGGAAGCCGGCTGCGAGGGCGTCTTCCTGGGCATCGAGTCGGGCAGCGACGTGCTGCTCAAGCAGATGAACAAGACCGCCCGCCGGGCGGACTACATCGACGCGCTCGGGGCCTTCAACGAACACGGCATCTCGACGTACGCCTCGCTGATCGTCGGCTTCCCCGGCGAGACGGAGGAGACCGTCGCCGAGACCGTGGACCTGCTCGACCAGGGCCGGCCGGACTACTTCCGGGCCCAGCTGTGGTACTGCGACCCGGTCACCCCGATCTACCAGCGCCGGGACGAGCTGGGCATCAAGGGCGAGGCGTTCAACTGGAGCCACCAGACGATGGACTGGTCCACCGCCGCCCAGATCATCGACGACCTCTTCGTCGACGTGACCAGTTCCGTCTGGCTGCCGCAGTTCGGGTTCGAGCAGTGGAGCACCTTCTACCTCCAGCGCAAGGGGATGTCCGGCGAGCAGGTCAAGGACTTCGTCCGCGCCTTCAACGGCGTCCTGGCCGACCAGCTGCGCCACTCCGGCGGCAGCGCCGCCCAGCCGGAGCTGCTCGACCGGTTGCGCCGGGCGAGCCAGTTCGAGGCGGTGAACCCGCCGGGCCCGGCGCCGTCGCCGGTGAGCTGACCGTCCCGCCCGTCACAGCAGAAAGCGGTACCGTGCGCCGAACACCTTCCGACGCGGTCCGGGCCCGGCTGGCCAGCCGGCTGGCGGCCGGGGCCGAGTTCCTCGCCAACGACACGACGGTCGACCCGCTGCCCGACGACGCGGCGACCACCGACGGCCCGCGGCGGTTCGCGGCCGACGGACACGCGTCGGACCCGGACGCCCCGGCCCCGGTCTCCTTCGCGCAGCGCCGCCTGTGGTTCCTGCACCAGTTCCAACCGGACAGCCCGGCCTACCACGTGCCGGCGGTGCTGCGGATGACCGGACCGCTGTCCGTGGACATCCTCCGGCACGCCCTGGACCGGCTGGTGGCGCACCATCCCGCCCTGCGCACGGTGTTCGACGACGTCGACGGCGAACCGGTGCAGCGGACGGTCGACGTGCCCGCCGTCCGGCTCGACGTGACCGACCTGACCGACCTGCCACCGGCGCAGCGGGAGGACCGGGTGCGCGAGGCGGTCGCCGCCGAGCGGCAGCCCCCGTTCGACCTGCGGCGCGGGCCGCTCCTGCGGACCCGGCTGTTCCGGCTCGGCGAGGAGGACCACCGGCTCTTCCTCGACCTGCACCACATCGTCGTCGACGGCTGGTCGCTCAGCGTGCTGGTCAACGACCTGGTCCGCTACTACGCGGCGGGGACGGGGCACGGCACGGAGCCCGCTCCGCCGCCCGTCGACCCGGCCGGGCACGCCCGTTGGCAGCACCACCGCGTCGGCGCCGGTGAGCTCGACGACCAGCTGGCGTGGTGGGAGCGGCGGCTCGCCGGCGCCTCGGCGACGGAGCTGGCGCCCGACCGGGTGCGTCCCGCCGTGCTGGGCTGGCGGGGCGGCCGGCGGACCGTGCGCCTCGACGCCGAGCTGACCGACCTGGTCCGGGCCGCCGCCCGCCGGCACGCCGCCTCGTCGTACATGGTGCTCCTGGCCGGATTCGTCGCCCTGCTGCACCGGCAGACCGGGCAGTCGGACGTGGTCCTCGGCACGCCGGTCGCCGGCCGGGACCGGGTGGAGCTGGAGCCGCTGGTCAGCCTGCTGGTGAACACCGTCGTGCTGCGCACCGACGTGTCCGGCGACCCCACCTTCGCCGAGCTGGTGACCCGGGTGCGCGACGTCGTGCTGGACGCCCAGACGCACCACGAAGCCCCGTTCGAGCTGCTCGTGGAGCGGCTGCGCCCCGTCCGGGACCCGGCCCGCCACCCGCTGTTCCAGATCGTCTTCGCGATGAAGAACCTCCCCCCGTTCGAGCGCCTGCACGTCGGTCCGCTGACGGTGGAGCTGCTCGACATGGTCGGCGAGGTCTCCAAGTTCGACCTCTCCGTGATGGCGTTCGAGGGCGACACGCACATCGACTGCGAGTTCGAGTTCAGCACCGAGCTGTTCGACGACGACCGCATCGCGCAACTGATGGCGCAGTACCGGGCGATCCTCGGCTCGCTCTGCGCGCGCCCGGACCGGCGGCTGTCGGCGGCGGCGCTGCTGGACCCGGCGGAGGAGGACCGGATCGTGCGCCGCTGGAGCGGGCAGGTCCGCGACTACCCGACCGGGCCGGTGCACCACCTGGTCGCGCGGTGGGCCCGGACGGCGCCGGACGCCCCCGCCGTGCGGGCCGACGGCAGGACGCTGACGTACGGGGAGCTGGACCGCCGCGCCGACGTCCTCGCCGCCCGGCTGCGGGCCGTCGGCGCGGGGCCCGGCCGGCCGGTGGCCGTCTGCCTGGACCGGGGAGCGGAGCTGGTGACCGCCTTCCTCGCCGTGCTCAAGGCGGGCGCGGCGTACGTGCCGCTCGACCCCGGCTACCCGCCGGACCGGCTCGCCTTCACGCTGGCCGACAGCCTGGCCTGCGCGGTGCTGACCAGCGAGGACCTGACCGGCAGGTTCGCGGCGGCGCGGACCGCGGTGCTCGACGTCGCCGCCACCACCGCTGTCTCCGCCGACGCCGGTGCTGGTGGCGAGGCCGCCGCCGGGGCCGGCGGGGTGGCAGCGCCCGCGGAGCCGGACCCACGGGAGATCGCGTACGTCATCTACACCTCCGGCTCCAGCGGGCGCCCCAAGGGCGTCGAGGTCACCCACGGCGGCCTGGCCAACCTGGTGCACTGGCACCTCGACGCCTACCGGGTCGGGCCGCAGGACCGGGCCACCCTCGTCGCCAGCCCCGGCTTCGACGCCTGCACCTGGGAACTGTGGGCGGCGCTGGCCGGTGGCGCGGCGCTGCACGTGCCGCCCGAGCCGGTCCGGGTCGCACCGGACCGGCTGGCGCGCTGGCTGGTCGACGAGGCGATCACCGTGACCTTCCTGCCCACCACGGTCGCCGAGGCGGTGCTCGCGGAGGAGGCCGTGACCGGCTCGGCGCTGCGGCTGCTGCTCACCGGGGGCGACGCGCTCACCCGTACGCCCCCGCCCGCGCTGCGCGCCCGGCTGGTCAACCACTACGGCCCGACGGAGAACACCGTGGTGGCCACGGCCAACCCGGTGCCCCCGCAGGACGGGCCGGTGGTGCACGCGCCCCCGATCGGCCGCGCCATCGCCAACGTCACCACCTACGTCCTGGACGGGGCCGGGCGACCGGTGCCGATCGGCGTGCCCGGGGAACTGTGCCTCGGCGGGCTCCAGGTGGTCCGGGGCTACCTGCGGGACCCCCGCCGCACCGCGGAACGCTTCGTCCCGGACCCCTTCGGGGCCACGCCCGGCGCCCGGCTGTACCGCACCGGCGACCTCGTCCGCTGGCTGCCCGACGGCCGGCTGGACTTCCTCGGGCGGCTCGACAGCCAGCTCAAGGTGCGCGGCTTCCGGGTCGAGCCGAGCGAGATCGAGGCGGTGCTGGTGACTCACCCCGCCGTCCGGGAGGCCGCCGTCGTGGTCCGCGGCGACAACCCGGACCGCCGGGACCTCGCCGCCCTGCTCGTCCTCGAGGACGGGCCGGCGCCGACGTACGAGGAGGTGCGGGCCGTGGCCCGGCGGCACCTGCCGGGCTACATGGTGCCGGCGGTCCTCGCCGCGGTGGACGCCCTGCCCGTCACCACCAACGGCAAGCTCGACCGGGACCGGCTGTCCTGGCGGGACGGCCGGCCGCTGCGCCAGGAGGCCACGGCGGAGCCGCCGGTCGGCGCCACCGAGCGCGCGGTCGCCGAGGTGTGGGCCCTCGTGCTCGACGTCCCGCCGTTGGGCCGCACCGACAACTTCTTCGACCTCGGGGGCCACTCGTTCCTCGCCCTGCGTGCCCGCCAGCAGCTCGCCGAGCGGCTCGGCGTCGAGCTGAACGTGGTCGACCTGTTCCAGTTCCCGACCGTGGCCGCGCTGGCGGCCCACCTGGACCGGATCCGCGCCACGCCGGAACCGGCCGACGGGGAGCCGGACCCGGGGTCACCGGCCAGCCGCGCGCAGCTCCGCCGGGCGGCGGTGCGCGGTGGCGCCCTGGCACGTCGTCGACAGGCGCACGAACAGCGCCGCCTCGCGGAAGGGACGGACCGATGACCGAGCTGCCTGCGCACCTCGACGACCAGTTCGACAACGCCCTGGCGGTGGTCGGGATGGCGGGTCGTTTCCCGGGAGCGTCGAGTGTCGCGGAGTTTTGGCGGAACCTGTGCGCCGGGGTGGAGTCGGTGACGTTCTTCTCGCCGGAGGAGTTGGCGGCGGCGGGGGTGCCGGAGTCGGTGTATTCGCATCCGTCCTATGTGCCGGCGAAGGCGCGGCTGGACGGCGTGGAGTTGTTCGACGCGGAGTTCTTCGGCTTCAGCGCGCACGAGGCGGAGATGACGGATCCGCAGCACCGGTTGTTCCTGGAGTGTGCGTGGGAGGCGTTGGAGGACGCGGCGTACGACCCGGCGCGTTTCCCGGGCCGCATCGGCGTCTACGCGGGCAGCTCCGTCAATTCCTATCTGCTCCGGGCGGTCGCGGCGGACCCGGCGCTGATCTCCGACATGAGCGCGCTCATGGCCAACGAGAAGGACTTCCTGGCCACCCGTGTGGCGTACAAGTTCGACCTCCGCGGCCCCGCGATGACGATCCAGTCGGCGTGCTCGACCTCGCTCGTCGCGATCCACCAGGCGTGCCAGTCGCTGCTGGCGGGGGAGTGCGACATGGCGCTGGCCGGCGGCGTCGGCGTCCGGGCCGAGGAGGCGGAGGGGTACCGCCACCAGGACGGCATGGCCCTCTCCCCGGACGGGCACTGCCGGGCCTTCGACCGGGCCGCTGCCGGCACCGTCAACGGCAGCGGACTGGCCGTCGTGGTGTTGCGGCGGTTGGCGGATGCGGTGGCGGCGGGGGATGTGGTGCATGCGGTGGTGCGGGGTTCGGCGGTGAACAACGACGGTGGTGGTAAGGCGGGGTTTACGGCGCCGTCTGCGGTGGGTCAGGCGCAG
This sequence comes from Micromonospora sp. NPDC023814, assembly GCF_040639595.1. Taxonomy (NCBI): domain Bacteria; kingdom Bacillati; phylum Actinomycetota; class Actinomycetes; order Micromonosporales; family Micromonosporaceae; genus Micromonospora; species Micromonospora sp. NPDC023814. The sequence continues at coordinate 76,045 of NZ_JBFAAF010000021.1, read as the reverse complement.
GTGGTGGCGGATGCGTTGGCGGTGGCGGGGGTGTCGGCGTCGTCGGTGGGTTTTGTGGAGGCGCATGGGACGGGGACGCCGTTGGGGGATCCGATTGAGGTTGCGGGTTTGACGCGGGCTTTTCGGGTGGATGCGGATGGGGTGGGGTTTTGTGCGTTGGGTTCGGTGAAGACGAATGTGGGGCATTTGGATGCGGCGGCGGGTGTGGCGGGTTTTGTGAAGGCGGTGTTGGCGGTTCGGGAGGGTGTGGTGCCGCCGACGGTGCATTTTCGTGAGGCGAATCCGAAGTTGGCGTTGGAGTCGTCTCCGTTTTTTGTGAATGGTGAGTTGGTGTCGTGGCCGGTGTCGGGGGTGCGGCGGGCCGGGGTGTCGGCGTTGGGTGTGGGTGGCACGAATGCGCATGTGGTGTTGGAGCAGCCGCCTGCGGTGAACGTCCCGGCGGGTGGGGTGCGGGGTTGGCAGGTGGTGGTGGTGTCGGGGCGGACGCCGTCGGCGTTGGTGGAGGTGGGTCGTCGGGTCGGCGGGGTGCTGGCTGACGGCGGCGTGGGGTTGGCGGATGTGGCGTACACGTTGCAGGTGGGTCGTCGGCATTTCGAGCGTCGGCGGGCGGTGGTCTGCCGCGACGCCACCCAGGCCGCGGCGGCCCTCACCGGAGCGGACCCCGAGCGGCTGCTGACCGGCCGGGCCGGCGACCTCCCACCCGCCCTGGTGTTCCTCTTCCCTGGCGGCGGCAGCCAGTACGTCGGCATGGGCCGCCAGTTGCACGCCACCGAGCCGGTCTTCGCCGAGCACCTGGACCGCTGCGCCGACCTGGCCCTCGCCCGGCTCGGCTACGACCTGCGCGAGGCGGTGCTCGCCCCCGACGGCGACCGCCGCGCGGCGGAGATCCTCGACACCACGGCGGGCCGGCTGACCGCGCTGTTCGCGGTGGAGTACGCGCTGGCCATGCTCTGGCAGTCGTGGGGCGTGCGCCCGGACGCGATGCTCGGGCACAGCAGCGGCGAGTACGTGGCCGCCTGCCTGGCCGGCGTCTTCGACCTCGCCGACGCCATCGACACCGTGGCCCTGCGCGGCCAGCTCATCGACCGGCTGCCCGACGGCGCCATGCTCGCCGTCAACCTCGCCGAGCACGACGCCGCCCGGTACGCCGGCGACGACCTCGACGTCGCGGCCGTCAACGGACCCGAGCAGACCGTGCTCTCCGGGCCGGCCGCCGCCGTCGAGGCGGCCCGGGCGGCGCTGGACGCCGACGGGGTCCGCGCCAAACTGGTCCGGGTACGCCAGGCCGCGCACACCCGGATGCTCGACCCGCTGCTGGGCGAGTTCGCGGCGCACATGGCCACGGTCACGTTGCGGCCCCCGCAGGCGCGGGTCGGGTCCAACGTCACCGGCACCTGGCTCACCGCCGCCGAGGCCACCGACCCCGGCTACTGGGTGCGCCACCTGCGGGCCACCGTCCGCTTCGGCGACAACCTGCGCGCCGCCGCCGCCCTGCCGGACGCCGCGTTCCTCGAGGTCGGGCCGGGGCACGCGCTCGGCACGATGGCCCTGGCGATGAGCCGGGCGGCCGGCGCCGAGACCACCACGTCCATCGTGGCCTCCCTGCCCGCCGCCCCCGAGCAGGACGAGAACGAGACGCTGCTGAGCGCGCTGGCCCGGCTCTGGCTGGCCGGGGCGGCGATCGACTGGACCGCCTTCTCCGCGGGCGAGCAGCGGCACCGGGTGCCCCTGCCGACCTACCCGTTCGAGCGTCGCCGCTACAGCCTGCTCAACGGATCGACGCCCGCCGCCCCCGAGGCGCCGGCGACGGCCGGGCCGAAGCACGACCGGCCCGACCTGCCCACCGAGTACGAACCACCGCGCACCGAGATCGAGGAGACCGTCGCGCAGGCGTGGCGGGAACTGCTGGGCTACCGGGAGATCGGCGTCTTCGACGACTTCCTCCTGCTGGGCGGGGACTCGCTGCTCACCGGCCGGCTGGTCGCCCGCCTCCAGGACACCTTCCAGGTCCCGATCACCGTCGCGGAGGCCTTCGCCCGGCGCACCGTCGCCCAGCAGGCCGACCTGCTCCAGGACCGGCTCCTCGCCGAGCTCGAAGGGCTCTCCGACGCCGACGCCGAACGGCTGATGAGCGAGGCGGACCCGTCGGAGGCGGGGCGATGACGGCGACCCGCGGCACCGCCGCCACCTCGATTCCGCTCCGGCCCCCCGGGCGGCCCGCCCCGCTGTCGTTCCAGCAGCGCCGGCTGTGGTTCCTGGACCGGCTGGTGGGCCGGGACGCCGGCGTGCACAACATGGCGATCACGCTGCGCCTGTCCGGCCCGCTCGACGTCGCGGCGCTGGACCACGCGCTGCGCCTGATCCGTACCCGGCACGAGGCGCTGCGCACGACCATCCACGACGACGGCGACGAGCCGGTCCAGGTGGTGGAGCCGGTCGACGACACCCCGATCGAGACGCTGGACCTGACGGCGGTGCCCGACGACCGGCGCCCGGCGCGACTCGACGAGACCGTCGCCGCGCGCGCCCGGGAACCCTTCGACCTGCGCCGCCCGCTGATCCGTACGCTGCTGGTCCGCCTCGCCGCCGACGAGCACGTGCTGCTGGTGACGATGCACCACATCATCGCCGACGGCTGGTCCGGCGGCGTGCTGGCGCAGGAGCTGGCGGAGGGCTACGCGGCCCGGCTGGCGGGCCGGCAGCCGCGGCTGCCCCACCTGCCGTTGCAGTACCCCGACTTCGCGGCCTGGCAGCGCGCGTACCTGACCGGGCCGGTCCTGGAGCGGCAGCTCGGGTACTGGCGGGACCGGCTGGCCGGCGCGCCGCTGGTGCTGGACCTGCCCACCGACCGGCCCCGGCCCGCCGTGCAGAGCCACCGCGGCGCCACCCTGCGGCTGGACCTGCCCGCCGACCTGGCCGCCGCCCTGCAACGGTTCAGCCGCGCCGAGCAGGTCAGCCCGTTCATGCTCGGCCTGGCCGTCTTCGCGGTGGTGCTGTCCCGCTGGTCCGGCCAGCAGGACCTGGTCATCGGCACGCCGGTGGCGAACCGCACCCGACCCGAGCTGGAGCACCTGTTCGGCTTCTTCGCCAACACCCTGGCCCTGCGTACGCGGCTCGACGGGGAGCTGACCCTCCGGCAGCTGCTCGACCGGGTGCGCGGCGACCTGTCGGCCGACTTCGCCCACCAGGACGTGCCGTTCGAGATGCTGGTCGACGCGCTGCACCCGGTGCGTGACCTCAGCCGGCACCCCGTCTTCCAGACCCTGTTCAGCTGGCAGGACGAGCCGATGCGGCCGTTCCGGACCGGCGAGCTGGTCGTCACGCCGATCCCGCAGCACAGCGGCAACTCCCAGTTCGACCTGTCGTTCTACGCCCACCGCACCGGCGACGACGCGGTCTTCTGCATCGTCGAGTACGCCACCGACCTGTTCGACGCCGACACGGTGCGGGGGCTGGCCGACCAGTTCGTCGTCGCGCTGCGACACGCCGTGGCCGACCCCGACCGGCCGGTGGCCCGGCTGCCGCTGCTGGACGCCGCGCAGCACCACCGGGTGACCGTCGCCTGGAACGACACCGCCGTGCCGGTGCCCACCGCCTGCGTGCACGACCTCGTGACGGCGCAGGCCGCCCGCACCCCGGACGCGGTCGCGCTGACCTGCGGCGGGCGGGCGCACAGCTACCGCGAGCTGGACGAGCGGGCGGAACGGCTGGCCCACCGGCTGCGCGCGGCCGGCGCCGGCCCGGGTCGGCTGGTCGGGGTCTGCCTGCCCCGTGGCGCCGACCTGGTGGTGGCCCTGCTGGCGGTGCTGCGCTGCGGGGCGGCGTACCTGCCCCTCGACCCGGCGCACCCGGCCGGGCGGCACGCCGACCTGCTGGACGACGCCGCCGCCGAGCTGGTGGTCACCGCCGACGAGTGGGCCGAGCGCTTCCCCGGCCGGCGGACGTGCCCGCCGCACGCCCCGGCCGACGACCCGGCGCCCACCGCCCCGCTGCCCCCGGTCGACCCCGACGCGCCGGCCTACCTGCTGCACACCTCCGGCTCGACCGGGCGGCCGAAGGGCGTGCTGGTGCCGCACCGGGCCGTCGTCGACTTCCTGGTCGGCGTCCGGACCTGCCCGGGCCTGCTGCCGACCGACGTGGTCCTCGCGGTCAGCACCATCTGCTTCGACATCGCGCTCTACGAGGTGCTCGCCCCCCTCACCGTCGGCGCGCACGTCGTCCTCGCCACGGAGGACGACGTCCGCCAGGGCGACAGCCTGCGCCGGCTCGTCCGGGAGCACCGGGTGACCGTGCTCGACGGCACGCCCTCCACCTGGCGGCTGCTCGTCGGTGCCGGCTGGGCGGGCGGCGACCTGCGGCTGGCGGTCTCCACGGCGGAGGCCCTCACCCCGGAACTCGCCGAGCAACTGCTCGACCGGTGCCCCAAGGTCTGGAACATGTACGGCCCCACCGAGACGACGGTGTGGGCCGCCGGCCACCGCGTCCGGCGTGGCGAGCGACCCGTCCCGATCGGCCGTCCCACCCCGAACACCCGGCTGTACGTGCTGGACGCCGCCGGCGAGCCGGTGCCGCCCGGCGTGCCGGGGGAGCTGTACGTGGGCGGCGCCGGGGTGGCGCACGGATACCTCGGCGCGCCGGCCACCACCGCCGCCCGCTTCGTGCCCGACCCGTTCGGCCCGCCCGGCGCCCGGTTGTACCGGACCGGGGACGTGGTGCGGCTGCTCCCCGACGGCGTCGTCCAGTACCTCGGCCGCTCCGACAACCAGGTCAAGCTGCGCGGCTACCGCATCGAGCTGGGCGAGATCGAGGCGACGCTGCGCCGGCACCGGTCGGTCGCCGACGTGGCGGTCCTGCTGGAGGGCGCCGACCCGGTGCGCCGGCACCTGGTGGCCTACCTGGTGGGCCGGGCCGACGACGCGCCGGACGCTGCGGAACTGCGGTCGTGGTGCGCGGCCACGCTGCCCGCGTACATGGTCCCCGCCCGGTTCGTCGCGCTGCCGGCGCTGCCGCTGAACAGCAACGGCAAGGTGGACCGGCGGACCCTGGCGCAGACGCCCGGCACGGACCTGACCGCCGGCGCCGCCGGGCCGGGCGCGCCGCTGGGGGCCACCGCCCGCCGGGTCGCCGAGGTGTGGCGCGACCTGCTGGGCCGCGACTGCGGCCCGCACGAGAACTTCTTCGACGCGGGCGGCCACTCGCTGCTCGCGGTCGAACTCCAGCGCACCCTCGCCGACCGGTTCGGCGTGGACGTGGCGCTGCTGACCATCTTCGAGGTCCCGACCATCGTCGGGCTGGCCACGTACCTCGACGCGGCGGCCGGTCCGGCCGCCGCCGCGCCGGCCGGTCCCGTACCGGCCATCGACGCGGAGTACGGCCGCCGACGGCGGTCCGCTCACCGGCTCCGGCCACGAACCGGCCCGGCCATCCACCAGCCACCGAGAGGGGAAGCCCATGACGCCGGCCCGAACCGCTGAGACCAACCCGGGCACCACCACCGCGGACCTGCCCGAGGAACTGGAGAACGCCCTGGCGGTGGTCGGTCTGGCGGGCCGTTTCCCCGGGGCGTCGAACGTGGCGGAGTTCTGGCGGAACCTGTGCGCCGGGGTGGAGTCGGTGACGTTCTTCTCGCCGGAGGAGTTGGCGGCGGCGGGCGTGCCGGAGTCGGTGTACTCGCACCCGAGTTACGTTCCGGCGAAGGCGCGGCTGGACGGCGTGGAGCTGTTCGACGCGGAGTTCTTCGGGTTCAACGCGCACGAGGCGGAGATGACGGATCCGCAGCACCGGTTGTTCCTGGAGTGTGCGTGGGAGGCGTTGGAGGACGCGGCGTACGACCCGGCGCGTTTTCCCGGCCGCATCGGCGTCTACGCCGGCCAGTCCATGAACACGTACTCGCTCTACAACATGATGCGCAATCCCGCGCTGGCGCAGGCGTTCTACCTCGACTACCTGCCCATGATGATCAGCTCCAACGACGACTTCCTGGCCACCCGGGTCGCGTACAAGCTGGACCTGCACGGCCCCGCGATGACGATCCAGACGGCGTGCTCGACGGGGTTGGTGGCGATCCACCAGGCGTGCCAGTCGCTGCTGGCGGGGGAGTGCGACATGGCGCTGGCCGGCGGCGTCGGGGTGAAGATCCCGGAGAACGTCGGCCACGTCTACCGCGAGGGCACCGGCCTCTCCCCGGACGGGCACTGCCGGGCCTTCGACCGCAACGCGAGCGGGATCGTCGGCGGCAGCGGCGTGGGTGTCGTGGTGTTGCGGCGGTTGGCGGATGCGGTGGCGGCGGGGGATGTGGTGCATGCGGTGGTGCGGGGTTCGGCGGTGAACAACGACGGTGGTGGTAAGGCGGGGTTTACGGCGCCGTCTGCGGTGGGTCAGGCGCAGGTGGTGGCGGATGCGTTGGCGGTGGCGGGGGTGTCGGCGGGTTCGGTGGGTTTTGTGGAGGCGCATGGGACGGGGACGCCGTTGGGGGATCCGATTGAGGTTGCGGGTTTGACGCGGGCTTTTCGGGTGGATTCGGATGGGGTGGGGTTTTGTGCTCTGGGTTCGGTGAAGACGAATGTGGGGCATTTGGATGCGGCGGCGGGGGTGGCGGGTTTTGTGAAGGCGGTGTTGGCGGTTCGGGAGGGTGTGGTGCCGCCGACGGTGCATTTTCGTGAGGCGAATCCGAAGTTGGCGTTGGAGTCGTCTCCGTTTTTTGTGAATGGTGAGTTGGTGTCGTGGCCGGTGGTGGGGGTGCGGCGGGCCGGGGTGTCGGCGTTGGGGGTGGGTGGCACGAATGCGCATGTGGTGTTGGAGCAGCCGCCGGCGGTGAGCGCGGGTGTGGGTTCGGTGCGGGGTTGGCAGGTGGTGGTGGTGTCGGGGCGGACGCCGTCGGCGTTGGTGGAGGTGGGTCGTCGGGTCGGCGGGGTGCTGGCTGACGGCGGCGTGGGGTTGGCTGATGTGGCGTACACGTTGCAGGTGGGTCGTCGGCATTTCGAGCGTCGGCGGGCGGTGGTCTGTCGCGACGCCACCCAGGCCGCGGCCGCGCTGACCGCGCCCCCGACCGGCACCGTCGACTTCCGGGCCGGTCGCAAGGTCGCCTTCCTCTTCCCCGGCGGCGGCAGCCAGTACGTCGGCATGGGCCGCCAGCTCTACGCCACCGAGCCGGTCTTCGCCGAGCACCTGGACCGCTGCGCCGACCTGGCCCTCGCCCGGCTCGGTTTCGACCTGCGCGACGTGGTCCGCGCCCCCGACGGCGACCGCGCCGTCCAGGAGTTCCTCGGCACGTCCGCCGGGGTCACCACCGCGCTGTTCGCGGTGGAGTACGCGCTGGCCATGCTCTGGCAGTCGTGGGGCGTGCGCCCGGACGCGATGCTCGGGCACAGCAGCGGCGAGTACGTGGCCGCCTGCCTGGCCGGCGTCTTCGACCTCGCCGACGCCATCGACACCGTGGCCCTGCGCGGCCAGCTCATCGACCGGCTGCCCGGCGGCGCCATGCTCGCCGTCTCGCTGCCCGAGGAGGAACTCGCCGCCCGGCTGGGGCCGGAACTCTCCATCGCCGCGGTGAACGCCCCCGGCCAGTGCACCGTCTCCGGCCTGGTGGAGCCGGTGCAGGAACTGGCCGACCAGCTTGCCGCCGACGGGGTGGACTTCCGCCGGCTGCACGTGCAGACCCTCGGCCACTCGGTGGCCATGGAGCCGGTGCTCGACGAGTTCCGCGCCCACGTCGCCGGCCTCACCCTCCGCGAGCCGACGCTGTCGTACGTCTCCAACGTCACCGGCGCCTGGATCACCCCGGCCGAGGCCACCGACCCCGACTACTGGGTGCGGCACCTGCGCGGCACCGTCCGCTTCGCCGACGGGGTGCGGACCCTGCTCGCCGGCTCCGCCGACCGGATGCTGGTCGAGGTCGGCCCCGGCACGGTACTCGGCGCGCTGGTGGGGGCGAACGGCGACGGCGCGGCCCCGCCGGTCCTGCCGTCCGTCCGCCACCCCCGCGACTCGCAGCCGGACCAGGCGTTCCTGCTGGCGACCCTGGCCCGGCTCTGGGAGTCCGGCGTGGACGTCGACTGGGAGTCCTTCGCGGCCGGCCAGCCCTGCCGCCGGGTGTCCCTGCCGACCTACCCGTTCGAGCGCCGCCGCTACTGGATCGACGTGCCGGAGGACGGCCCCGTGCCGGTGCAGGACGACTCGGTCGCCCTGCGCCGGGCGCCGGAGCCGGTGGACGCCGGCCCGACCAGCCTCGACGTGGACCTCGGCAGCACCCTGCACCAGCGCCCCCACCTGACCACGGAGTTTGTCGCGCCCCGCGACGACCTGGAGGAGTCCATCGCCGCCGCCTGGCGCGAGCTGCTCGGCTTCGAGACCGTCGGCGTGCACGACAACTTCTTCGCCCTCGGCGGCAGCTCCCTGCTGACCACCCGCCTGGTCACCCGGCTGCGGGAACGCTTCGCGGTGGACCTGCCGCTGGAGGAGCTGTTCAAGGCGCACACCGTCGCCGCCCAGGCCACCATCATCCGCGCCCTGCAGGACGCGGAGCCCGCACCCGGGCCGGACGGCGGCGACCCGGACGGGAGGCGGTCCCCCAAGGCGGACGGAACCGCGTCCTCCGCGGCCGACAGCGCCGGGCCGGACGGGGCGGCGCGATGAGCGTCGACGAGCAGCGCGGGGCGCGCCCCGCCCAGGCGTTGTCCCCGGCCAAGCAGGCGCTGCTGTCGGCCTGGTCCAAGGGGCGGCGCGGCAACCGCGACGAGATCCCCCGCCGGGGCGACGGCGGCCCCGCCCCGCTCTCCTTCTCCCAACAGCGCCTCTGGTTCCTCGAACGGATGGTGCCGGACAGCCCGGCGTACAACACGCCGATGGCGGTCGAGCTGCGCGGGCCGCTGCACGTGGCGGCGCTGCGGGACAGCGTGCAGCGCATCGTCGACCGGCACGAGGCGCTGCGCACCACCATCCGGGAGGCCGACGGCGAGCCGGTGCAGGTGGTCTCGCCGCCCGCGGCCGTCGACCTGCCGGTGACCGACCTGACCGGACTGAGCGAGGCCGAACGCGACGAGCGCGTACGCCAGGCCCTCCAGGAGGAGGCCCAGCGGACCTTCGCGCTGGCGGTCGGGCCGCTGGTCCGGTTCGGGCTGTTCCGGCTCGCCCCGGACCGGCACGTCTTCCTGGTCAACTGGAGCCACCTGATCGCCGACGGCTGGTCGGGTCGGGTGTTCTCCCGGGAACTGGCCGAGTGCTACTCCGCGCTGGTCACTGGCGGCACGCCCCGGCTGCCCGAGCTGAAGCTCCAGTACGCCGACTACGCGGTCTGGCAGCGGGCCCAGATGTCCGGGCCGACGCTGGCCCGGCAGGTGCGCTACTGGCGGGACCGCCTCGCCGGGATCCCGGCGCTGCTGGAACTGCCCACCGATCGGCCCCGGCCCACCGTGCAGAGCTTCCGCGGCGACACCCTCCGGTTCACCGTCGACGAGGGGCTCACCGGGCGGCTGCGCGCGCTCTGCGCCGGCACCGACAGCACGCTGTTCATGGTGCTGCTCGCCGCCTTCACGGTGGTGCTCTCCCGCTGGTCGGGGCAGCCCGACGTGGTCGTCGGCACGCCGGTGGCCAACCGCAACCGCCCCGAGCTGGAGGACCTGTTCGGCTTCTTCGCCAACACCCTGGCGCTGCGGACCACGGTCACCGGCGACCCGACCTTCCGGCAGTTGCTGGCCCGGGTCGGTACCGACGTGTCGGCGGACTTCGCCCACCAGGACCTGCCGTTCGAGAAGCTGGTCGACGAGCTGCAACCCGAGCGCAGCACCAGCCACAACCCGGTGTTCCAGGTGATGCTCGCGCTGAACAACACCCCGCCGCCGCGCGTCGACCTGACCGCCGACACCCAGCTCGTCGGGCTGGTCGAGGGGGACACCGGGTCGGCGAAGTTCGACCTGTGGCTGTCCCTGGCGGACGCCGGGGACACGCTGCCCGGCGGGCTGGAGTACGCCACCGACCTGTTCGACCGGGACACCGTCGAGCGGATCCTGGCCAGCCTGCTGCGCCTGCTCGACCAGGTCTGCGCCGACCCCGACGCCCCGCTGTCCCGGCTGGAGTTGACCGACGACGAGGAACGCGACCGGGTCCTGCGGGCGTGGAACGACACCGCCGCCCCGGAACCCGCGCCGCGCGTCCTGCACGAACTGATCGCCGAGCAGGTCCGGCGCACCCCCGGGCACGTCGCCGTCCGGCTCGACGACCGGTCGCTGACCTACGCCGAGTTGGACCGCCGCGGCAACCGGCTGGCCCACCGGCTGCGGCGGCACGGGGTGGGACCGGACAGCCGGGTCGCCGTCTGCCTCGACCGCTCGCCGGAACTGCTGGTGGCGCTGTTGGGCGTGCTCAAGGCCGGCGGCTGCTACGTGCCGCTGGACCCGGAGCACCCGCCCGCGCGGCTGGCGTACCTGCTCGCCGACTGCGGCGCGGAGATCGTGCTGACCGGCGACGGCGGGCGGGACGTGCTGCCCGCCGACGCGCCGCCGGTGATCGACCTGCACCGCGACGACTGCGCCGAGGAGCCCGAGCAGGCCCCGCCCAGCGGGGTCACCGAGGACGACCTGACGTACGTCATCTACACCTCCGGCTCCACCGGGATGCCGAAGGGGGTGATGAACAGCCACCGCGCCGTGGTGAACCGGCTGCGCTGGATGCAGCGCCGCTTCGAGCTGACCGCGGGCGAGGCGGTGCTGCAGAAGACCCCCGCCAGCTTCGACGTCTCGGTGTGGGAGTTCTTCTGGCCGCTGCTGGTCGGCGCGACCGTCACCATGGCCCGCCCCGACGGGCACCGCGACCCCGGCTACCTGGTCGACCTGATCAACGACCAGCGGATCACCACCGTCCACTTCGTACCGTCGATGCTCCGGCTCTTCCTCGACGAGCCGCGCTCGGCCACCTGCACCGGGCTGCGCCGGGTGGTGTGCAGCGGCGAGGCGCTGCCCCGCGACCTGGTCCGCCGCCTCCAGGAGCGGCTGCCCGCCCGGCTCGACAACCTGTACGGCCCGACCGAGGCCGCCGTGGACGTCACCGCCCACCGGTGCCCGCCGGGGGAGGACGCCACCGACGTGTCGATCGGTGCCCCCGTCGACAACACCAGCATCTACGTGCTGGACCCGGCCGGCCGGCCGGTGCCGGTCGGCGTGCCCGGCGAGCTGTGCATCGGCGGCATCCAGGTGGCCCGCGGCTACCAGGGCCGGCCCGCGCTGACCGCCGAGCGGTTCGTCCCCGATCCGTTCACCGACCGCCCCGGTGCCCGGATGTACCGCACCGGCGACATCGTCCGGTGGCGGCCCGGGGGCACCCTGTCCTACCTCGGACGGGAGGACCTCCAGGTCAAGCTCGGGGGGATCCGCTTCGAGCTGGGCGAGATCGAGGCGGCCCTGCGGGAGCACCCCACCGTCCGGGACGCGGTGGTCACCGTGCGCCGCGACGCCGCCGGCGGGGAGGCCGGCGAGGGCCAGCTCGTGGCGTACGTGGTGCCCCGCACCGGGGCGCACCCGGAGGTGACGCCGGACGCGGCCGAAACCCCGGCGACCGGTGACGCCGACGCCACCGTGGACCAGTGGGCGCGGGTCTTCGACGAGGCGTACACCGAGCCGGAGACCGCCGACGCGGCGGACAGCAACTTCTCGAGCTGGAACAGCAGCTACACCGGCGCCCCGATCCCGGCCGACGAGATGCGGCGGTGGGTCGACGAGACCGTCGCCCTGGCCCTGGCGGAGCCGCCCGGGCGGGTCCTGGAGGTGGGCTGCGGGCTCGGCCTGCTCCTGCTGCGCATCGCGCCGCACGCCGCGTCGTACCACGGCACCGACATCTCCCGGTTCGCGCTCGGCCAGGTCCGCGCCGAGGTCCGGGCCCGCGGCCTGGCGGGCGTGACCCTCGACGAACGGGCCGCGCACGAGCTGGCGGACCTGCCCGCCGGGTCCTTCGACACCGTGCTGCTGAACTCGGTCGTGCAGTACTTCCCGGACGCCGACTACCTGCGGCAGGTGCTGGCGGAGGCCCGCCGGCTGGTCGCCCCGGGCGGCCGGATCGTCGTCGGCGACGTCCGCAGCCTGCCCCTGCTGGCCGACTTCCACCGCTCGGTGGAACTGCACCGGGCGGACCCGGACGCCGACCCGGCGGTGGTGTTCGCCCGGGCGGCCGCCCGGACGTGGCAGGAGGAGGAGCTGGCGCTGGACCCGGCGCTGTTCACCTCCCTCGGCGACACCCTGCCCGGCGTCGCCGCCGTCGAGGTGCGGCTCAAGCGCGGCGGCTACGACAACGAGCTGAGCCGGTTCCGCTACGACGTGGTCGTCCGCGTCGCCGCCGACCCGGCGGCGGACGGCCCGGCCGCACCGGAGCCGGCCGCCGACCCCCTGGGCTGGGAGGGTGACCTGGCCGGCCGGCTGCGCGACCGGCTCCGGGCGGAGTCGGTGGTCGCCGTGACCGGGATACCCAACGGCCGCCTCCGCGAGATCGCCGTCCTGCGGGCCGGCGACGGCGCCTGCCGGACGGTGGGTGAGCTGCGCGCCCGGGTCGACCGGGAGCCGCCCGGCGTCGACCCCGACGAGCTGTACCGGCTCGCCGACGAGCTGGGCGTGGACGTCGTCGTCGCCCCGTCGGCCGCCGACCCGACCCGGATCGACGCCCTGTTCCACCGCGCCGACGTGCGCCCGTCGTGGCCGCCGGCGCCCCCGGCGCGCGGCGGCGCGCTCGCGAACTGGCCCCGCCAGGCCCGGCTGATGGGCGAACTCGGCCCGCACTGGCGGGCGCACCTGAAGGACCGGATCCCGCGCTACGCCGTGCCGGCGGTGTTCGTCCCGGTGCCCGGCATCCCGCTGAGCCTCAACGGCAAGGTGGACTGGTCGGACCTGCCGGCGCCGCCGCCGGTGGCGGCCCGGGACCGGGGAGCCCACGTCCCGCCGGCCGACGGCACCGAACAGCTCGTCGCCGACATCTGGGCGTCCGTCCTCGGCCTGGAACGGGTGAGCGCCACCGCCAACTACTTCGAGCTGGGCGGCGACTCGATCCGGGGCATCCGGGTGATGGCCCGGGCCAACGGGGCCGGCCTGCCGCTGGTGCCCCGCGACCTCTTCGCGCACCCGACGGTGGCGGAACTCGCGGCGGTCGCCGACGCCCGGCTCGCCGAGGGCGGCACCGTCGACGGGCCCGCCCCGGAGTCGCCGGGCGACTGGGGGCTGTCGGAGCGCGACCGGGCCCACCGGGAGCGGCTGCTGGCCGACGCCGACGTGGCGGAGGTCTTCCCGCTGGCCCCGTACCAGGCGCACATGCTGCGCCGGCTCGTCGCCGACCCGCGTCCCGGCGAGTTCCTGGTGCAACGTGTCGACACCCTGCGCGGCCCCATCGACGTGGACCTGCTGCGCCGCTGCTGGGCGGGGCTGGCCCGCAGGTACGCCCTGCTGCGGACCATGTTCGTCTGGGCCGACCTGGACGAGCCGCTCCAGGTGGTGCGGCGCGACGTCGAGCTGCCCTCCCGGTACGAGGACTGGACCGGGCTCACCGCCACCGAGCAGGACGCGGCGCTGGCCCGGTTCCTCCGCGAGGACCAGGCGGTGGGCTGCGCCCCCGACGACCCCGCCGGCATCCGGCTGTTCCTGGCCAAGGTCGACGAGGACGCCTACCGGACCGTGTTCAGCTTCAGCTATCTGCGGATGGAGGGCTGGAGCCTCAGCGTCTTCCTCAGCGACGTCATCGGTGAATACCACCGCCTGCTCGCCGGCGAGACCCCGGAGGCCGGCACGGACGTGCCGTTCAGCCGCTACGTCGACTGGCTGCGCCGGCGCGGCGTACCGGCCGACACGCCGGCGTTCTGGCGGGACATGTTCGCCGGCGGGTGGTCGCCCACCCTGCTGGCCGCGTCCGCCCCCGACAACCGGGCCGGGGAGCGGCACGGCTACGCCCGGCAGCACATGCAGGTGGACGCGCGCGTCACCGAGGCGCTGCGGGACACCGCACAGCGGCTGCGGATGCCCCCGAACACGCTGGTCCAGGCTGCCTGGGCGGCGTTGCTCGCCCGCTACGCCGGCCGCGACGAGGCCACCCTGGGGGTCTTCTTCAACGGCCGCCCCGCGGACCTGCCGGGCGTCGAGGACCTGACCGGGCCGACGATGAACGTGCTGCCGATGCGGGTGCGGCTGCCCGCGCCGGACCGGCCTGTCGTCGACCTGCTGTCGCACGTGATGACCGTCGGCGCCGACGCCGCCCACCACCAGTACGTGGCGCCGGAGCGGGTGGCGGAGTGGGCCGGCTGGCCGGCGGACGAGCCGATGTTCGACGCGTACCTGGTCTTCCAGAACCTCGACCCCACCCTGTTCGGCTCCACCGAGCGGGTCCCGACGTTCTTCAGCCGGCTGGCCGAGCCGTTCCGGCTCGACGTGATGCCGGGGGTGGAGCTGGGACTGATCCTGTCGTACCACCGGGACCTGCTGACCGACGAGGCCGCCGGCCGGGTGCTCGACGACCTCGTGGCGACGCTCGCGGCGATCACCGCCGACCCGTACCGGCCGGTCGCCGAGGTGCTCCGGCCGCCCGCGCCGCCCGCCGCCGCGAAGGTGCTGCTGGTGGAGGGCGAGCTGGGCGGCCACCAGATCAAGGACACGCCGTTCCCCGTCCCGGCGGGGGTGGAGCCACGGTGACGGAGGTGCCCATGTCCTGGATGGTGCCGATCGGCGCCGCCGACGCCGACGCGCTGCGCCGCCGAGCCGCCGAGGCCGCGGACCGGCTGGCCGCCGGGGCGGAGCCGACCGCGCAGGGCGCCCCGGCGGACGCGGCGCACCGGCTGGTCGCCACCGGAGGGGACCGGGCGGCGCTGGTGGCCGCGCTGCGCTGCGCCGCCGCCGGGGAGCCCACCGACGGGGTACGCACGGCCACCGGCACCGACGTCCCGCGCCTGGCGATGGTGTTCTCCGGTGAGGGCACCCAGTGGCCCGGCATGGGCGACGGGCTGTCCGGCTGCGCCCCGTACGCGGACGCCCTCGACCGGTGCGACGCGGCGGTACGCGCCCTCGGCGGCTGGTCCGTCACCGAGGAGATCCGCCGGCCGGCCGGGGCGAGCCGGCTCACCGAGACCGCCGTCGCCCAGCCGGCGATCGTCGCGGTGGAGATCGGCCTGCTCGCGTTGCTGGACAGCCTCGGGGTACGACCCGACGTGGTGATCGGGCACAGCCTCGGCGAGATCACCGCCGCGTACGCCGCCGGGGCGCTCGGCGTCGAGGACGCCATGGCGGTCGCGTACCACCAGGGCCGGATGTTGCAGCGGGCGACCGGCGGCGGGGGGATGCTCGCCGTCGGCCTCTCCGCCGAGCAGGCCACCCGGCTGCTCGCCGACCTGCCCGCCGGGCTGTCGCTGGCGGCGGTCAACGGTCCGGCGAGCGTGGTGCTCTCCGGGGAGCGGTCCGCCCTGGACGCCGCCGTGGCGCGGCTGGCCGCGGACCGCGTGTTCCACCGCGACCTCGGCATCAACTACGCCTTCCACAGCCCCCAGATGGAGCCGTTCACCGGGGAACTGGTGGCGGACCTGCGGTCGCTGCTGCGCAACGGCCCCACCAGCACCGACATGGTCTCCACCGTCCACGGCGACCTGGTCGGCGGCGACCGGCTGGGCGCGGAGCACTGGGGGATGCTGTCCCGCCGGCCGGTGCGTTTCCTCGACGCGGTGGCCCGCGCCGACGCCGCCGTCCACCTGGAGATCAGCCCCACCCCGGTGCTGCGCACGGCGTTGCTGCAGTGCCTGGGTGGACGGCCCGGCACCACCGTGCTGGGCTCGCTGCGCCCCGACCGGGACGCCGCCGAGGCGGTCCACGCGCTGGCCGCCGACCTCTACCTCGCCGGCCTGCCCGTGGCCTGGGACGCGCTGCCGGCCGTGACCCGGACCGCCGGCACCCCGGCCGCGGAGCCGGAGCGGGTGTCCGTCGGGTCGGCGGTCGTCGACCGGCTCCGCGCCGGCAGCCCGGCCGGGCTCGGCCACCGGGTCCGGGAGTACGTCGTCGACCGCGCGGCGGAGGTGCTGGGCCGCCACCGCTCCGAGATCCCGGCCGACGAGGGTCTGTTCGCCCTCGGCTTCGACTCGCTGACCGCCGTCCGCCTCGCCGAGCGGCTCGCCGCCGAGCTGCGTCCGCACGTCCCGGTGGGGCCGACGGTGGCGTTCGACCACCCGACCGTCGCCGACCTCGCCGCCCACCTCACCGCCGGGCTCGGCGGCGGCGACGGGGACCGGCCGGCGTCCGGGCCGGTGGCGACCCCGGTCCGGACGGGCCCGGTGCCAGCGGCCGACGAGCCGATCGCCGTCGTCGGCATGGCCTGCCGGGTGCCCGGTGCCGACGGCCCGGACGAGTTCTGGCGGCTGCTGCGCGACGGCGTCGACGCCACCGCCCCGGTGCCCCGCGACCGCTGGGACGTCGACGCGCTGCACGGCGACGACCCCCTCGAACCCGGCACCATCTACGCCCGCCGCGGCGGATTCCTGCCCACCGTGGACACCTTCGACGCCGACTTCTTCGGGATCTCCGCCGTGGAGGCGGAGAGCATGGACCCGCAGCAGCGGCTCCTGCTGGAGGTGGCCTGGGAGGCGCTGGAGCACGCCGGGATGCCGGCGGACCGGCTGCGCGGCACGCGCAGCGGCGTGTTCGCCGGCCTGTCCATCGACGACTACAAGGGACTCCAGATCGCCGACCCGGCGCGGATCGACGGCTACACCGGCACCGGGAACCTCTTCTGCGTGGCGGCCGGGCGGCTGTCGTACGTGCTCGGGCTGCGCGGGCCGTCGATGGCGGTCGACACGGGTTGTTCCTCGTCGCTGGTCACCGTGCACCTGGCCGCCCAGGCGCTGCGGGCCGGCGAGTGCGACCTGGCGCTGGCCGGCGGCGCGCACCTGATGCTCGCCCCGGACATCACCCTGTTCCTCTGCCGTGCCGGCGCGCTCGCCCCGGACGGCCGGTGCAAGACCTTCGACGCGGCGGCGGACGGCTACTCCCGGGGCGAGGGCGCCGGGATGGTGGTGCTCAAACGGCTCTCCGACGCGATCGCCGACGGCGACGACATCCACGCCGTGCTCGCCGGGTCCGCCGTCAACCACGACGGCGCCAGCAGCGGCCTGACCGTGCCGAACGGCACCGCCCAGCAGGAACTGCTGACCGACGCGCTCCGCGCCGCCGGTCTCGCCCCGGCCGACGTCGGCTACCTGGAGGCACACGGCACCGGCACCCCGCTCGGCGACCCGATCGAGCTGCGTGCCGCCGCGGACGTGCTGGGCCGGGACCGGCGCGAACCGCTGGTGGTCGGCTCGGTGAAGACGAACATCGGTCACCTGGAGGCGGCGGCCGGGGTGGTCGGCCTGATCAAGACGGTGTTGGCGCTGCGGCACCGGTGGATCCCCGCGCACCTGAACTTCCGCACCCCCAACCCCCGGCTGCCCTGGGACGACCTGCCCCTGTCGGTGGCCACCACCGGCCGACCCTGGCCGGAGGGCCCGGACGGCCGGCCCCGGGTCGCCGGGGTCAGCTCGTTCGGCATCGGCGGCACCAACGCGCACGTCCTGCTGGCCGAGCACCGCCCCGCGACGGAGCCGGCGGGCGGCGAGGAAAGCGGCGCCGGCAGCGGCGACGCCCTGTTGCTGCCGCTGTCCGCCGGGTCGCCCGCCGCGCTGCGGGCCCTCGCCGGACGCTACGCCGCCCACCTCGACCGGCACCCGGAACTCCCCGCGCCGGCCGTCTGCGCCGCCGCCGCCCGGTTCCGCGCCCCGCTGCGGCACCGCCTGGCCGTCACCGGCGCGGACCGGGAGGAGCTGCGCCACCACCTCGACCGGTACGCCCGGGGCCGGGCGGACGGCCTCGTCGAGGGCGAGGTCCGCGGCGCCCCCCGGATCGCATTCGTCTTCCCCGGCCAGGGCTGCCAGTACCCGGGCATGGGCCGGACGCTGTACGACACCGAGCCGGTGTTCCGCGCCGCCCTGCGCGAGTGCGCCGACATCCTCGGCGAGCACCTGGGCGACGACCTGGTCCGGGTGCTCCACGACGGCGGTGAGCTGCTGCACCGCACCGGCTGGACCCAGCCGGCCGTCGTCGCCGTCGAGTACGCCCTGGCCCGGCTCTGGGGTTCCTGGGGCCTGGAGCCGGCGGTCGTCCTCGGCCACAGCGTCGGCGAGTACGCCGCGGCCTGCGTGGCCGGCGTGCTGCCGCTGGACGAGGCGCTCCGGCTGGTGGC
Source organism: Micromonospora sp. NPDC023814 (assembly GCF_040639595.1). Classification (NCBI taxonomy): domain Bacteria; kingdom Bacillati; phylum Actinomycetota; class Actinomycetes; order Micromonosporales; family Micromonosporaceae; genus Micromonospora; species Micromonospora sp. NPDC023814. Next base: position 57,829 of record NZ_JBFAAF010000021.1, on the reverse strand, counting down.
CGTACGGGCCCGCCTGATGGACGCGCTGCCCGCCGGCGGCCGGATGCTCGCCGTCGCGGCGGACGGGGCGGCCACGGAGGCGGTGCTGGCCCGGCACCCCGAGGTGTCCGTGGCGGCGTACAACGGCCCGGCCGAGACCGTCGTGTCGGGCCCGGCCGGTGCCGTCGAGAGCGTGGCGCGGGCCCTGGACGACGGCGGTGTCCGGCACCGCGACCTGCGGGTGTCGCACGCGTTCCACTCGGCGCTGATGGACCCGGTCCTGGCCGAACTCGCCGCCGAGGCGGCCCGGGTCCGGCCCGCCGAGCCGCGCGTGGACGTGGTCTCCACGGTGACCGGGCGGCTGCTCGACGGGCCGGTGGACGCCGACTACTGGTGCCGCAACGCCCGCGAGCCGGTGCGCTTCGCCGAGGCGGTGGGCCGCCTCGGCGAACTGGACTGCGGGCTGGTGCTGGAGCTGGGCCCCGACCCGGTGCTGGGCACGCTCGCCCGGCGCGGGGCGCTCGTGCCCCGGGGCGCCCGGTGGGTGCCGACGATGCGCCGGGGGCGCGGCGACCGTGCCGTGGCCCGGGACGCCCTCGGCGCCGCCTTCTGCGCGGGCGCGCCGGTGGCCTGGGAGCGGGTGCACCCAAACGCCCGGCGGGTGCCGCTGCCGACGTACCCGTTCCAGCGGCGCCGCTTCTGGCGCGACACCCGCCTCGGGGTGGCCCGGTCCGCCGACACCGGCCCGCTCGGGGAGCGGCTGCGCTCACCCGCCCTCACCGGCAGCGTCTTCGAGCAGGTCGTCGGCCCCGAGCTGCCGGAGCGGCTGACCGACCACGGCCTCTTCGGCGCCACCGTCGTCTCGGCCGCCAACCACCTCGCCGCGATCCTCGCCGCGACCGCCGCCGACGGGGAACCGACCGCCGAGGTCACCGACGTGGCCTTCCCCGAGCCGCTCACCCTGACCGCCGGCGAACGGGCCCGGGTGCAGGTGCTGCTCGGCGCGCCGGACGGCCCCGGGCGGACCGCCGAGGTGGTCAGCGCGACCGGCACCGACCCGGGGCGCTGGCGGGTGCACGCCACCGGCACCGTGCGGCCGGCCGGCCCGGCGCCGGCCGAACCCGCCCGGCCCCTCGACACCGCCGGCACCGAGGTGGTGGACCTGGAGGACCGGATGCGGGCCGCCGGCTACCGGTTGGGCCCCCGCTACCGATGGCTGGAGTCGGTCGTGCGGCACGGCGACGAGGTCGACGCGACGCTGCGTCGCCCGCGCGTCGTGCCGCCGTCCACGCGACCGGAACCCGGCCTGCTCGACTCCTGCCTGCGCCTGGTCCTGGCGCTCGCTCCGCAGGCCCTGGCGACCGACGGACGCGGGCTGGCGGTCCCGGTCGGCGTCGACCGGCTCGCCTGGTACGCACCCGGGCCGACGGCCACCGGGGACGACGACCTCACCTGCCGGGCCCGGCTGCGGTCGGCCACCCCCGACGGCGACGAACTCGTCCTCGACGTCACCCTGCGTGCCGCCGGCCGGGTCCGCCTGGTCGTCGACGGCCTGCGGCTGCGCCGGGTCCGCCGGGACGCGCTCCTGCGCGGGGCCGAGAACGGCGACCGGCTGCGCCACCGGATCGACTGGCGTCCCGCCGACCCGGCCCCGGCACGCCCGACCGACACCACCGGCCGCTGGCTGCTCCTTGCCGACGGCGGGGGCGTCGCCGACCGGGTCGCGGCCGCCGTACGCGACGGCGGCGGGAGCTGCCGGTCGATCGGGCCGGCGACGGTCGCCGACCACCCCGGCGGGTTGCCCGCACTGCTGGCGGAGCCGGGACCGGAGCCGCTGCGCGGTGTCGCCCTGCTGTGGCCCCTCGACGACGGCCCCGGGGTGCCGGGCGGCGCCGGGTCGCTGGACGAGCGGCAGGCCCACGGCGCGCACGCCGCGCTGCACCTGCTGCACGCCCTGGCCGACCGGCACCCGACGGCCCGGCTGGTGCTCGTCACCTGCGGCTGCCAGCAGACCGACGACACCGGGCCGGTCGACCCCACCCACGCCGCCGTGTGGGGGCTGGGTCGGGTGGCGATGACCGAGCGGCCGGACGCCGACGTGGTCCTGGTCGACCTGGCGCCCGACGGCGACCCGGCCGCGGACGCCGCCGCCGTGCTCGCCGCGCTGACCGCCCCCGCCCCGCCGCCGCAGCAGGCCGTCCGTCCGACGGGGACGCTGGTGCCCCGACTCCTGCCGGCACCGGCGGACGGGCCGGAGACCCTGCCCGTGCACCCGGACGGCAGCTACCTCGTCACCGGCGGCACCGGTGGCCTCGGCCGCCGGGTCGCGGCCTGGCTGCTCGACCGGGGCGCGGGCCGGGTGTGGCTGCTGTCCCGGGGCGCCACGACCGTCGAGGGCGCGGAGCCCCTTCCGACCGGGGACGACCGGGTGCGGACCCTGGTCTGCGACGTCACCGACCCGGTCGCGCTGGACCTGGCGGTGGCCGAGGCGCGGCGCGCCGGCCCGCCGCTGCGGGGCGTGGTGCACGCCGCCGGCGGCCTCGACGACGCCCCGCTCGGCGTGCAGACGCCCGACCGCCTCGACGTCCCGCTCCGGCCGAAGCTGGCCGCCGCACACCTGCACCTCGCCACCCTCCACGACCAACTCGACTTCTTCGTGCTGTTCTCCTCGCTGGCCGGGGTGGTGGGCACCGCAGGCCAGGCCGGGTACGCCGCCGGCAACGCCTTCCTCGACGCCCTCGCCGGCCACCGGCGCGCCCTCGGCCTGCCGGCGGTCAGCATCGCCTGGGGCCCGTGGGCGGAGACCGGGATGGCGGCCCGGCTGGGCGCCCGCGAGCGGGACCGGCTGGCCGCGTTCGGCCTGCACCCCCTCGACCCGGCCGCCGGGCTGGACGTGCTGGCCCGGTCCGCGTCCGGGCCGCCGTGCCTGGTGGTCGCGGACGCCGACTGGTCCCGGCTCGCCGGGCACCTGCCGGAGCGGTGGCGGCCGGGCCTCTACGCCGAACTGGTCGACGCGGCCCCGACGACGACCCGGGCCGCCGGGCCGGGATCGGGCGGTCCCCACCGAATGCCGGAGAGCCCGCGCGAGCAGATCCTCGCCGAGATCTGGGCGGAGATCTTCCGGGTCGACCGGGTCGGTGTCACCGACAACTTCTTCGACCTCGGGGGCGACTCGATCCTCAGCCTCCGGCTGGTCGGGGCCGCCCGCCGCGCGGGCCTGCGCATCGCCGAGGCCGATGTCTTCGCCCACCCGACCGTCCGGGACCTCGCCGCCGTCGCCACCGACGACCGGGAAGCCGAGGAGCGGGAGGCCGGCGACCGGGGAGGCGGCGGGCGCGTGGACGCCGACGCCGCGCCGGGCGGGGAGCGGGCGCCGGCCGGGAAGGGCCGCCGCACCCCGGTCGACCTGGCCGCCTTCGCCGACGCCGAGCTGGACGCGAGCGACCTGACCGCGCTGGCCGCGCAACTGGCCGGGGCGAGCTCCGGCCGCCCGAACGGACGTCCCACCGCACCCGAGACGCTGAGGAAGGACAACCCGTGACCGTTCCCGGAGTCGACAACATCTACCGGTTGTCGTACATGCAGGAAGGGCTGCTGTCGCACAGCCTCGCCGACCCCCGGGCGGCCTTCTACGTGGACCAGGTCGAGTACCGGCTGCACGGGCCGGTCGACCCGGACCTGCTGCTCGCGGCGTGGCAGGCGCTCACCCAGCGGCACGCGGTGCTGCGCACGTCGTTCCACTGGGAGGACATCAAGCAGCCCGTCCAGGTGGTCCGGGACCACGTCGAGGTGCCCATGGAGACCCTCGACTGGCGGGACGTGCCGGCCGCGGACCTGCCGGCGCGGCTGGAGGAGCGGCTGCGCGCCGACCGGCTCCAGGGGTTCGACGTCCAGCAGCCGCCGCTGGTCCGGCTGACCCTGATCCGCACCGGCGAGGAGGACTACACGTTCGTCCTGCGCTACCACCACCTGCTGCTGGACGCGTGGTCGGCGCTGATGGTGCTCGACGAGGCGTTCGCCAACTACGACACCCTGGCCGGCGGGCGGCCCCTGGAGACCCGGCCGGCGACCTCCTTCCACGAGTACGTCGGCTGGGTGCGGGCCCAGGACCTCGACGCGGCCGGGCAGGCGTGGCGGGAGGCGCTGCGCGGCGTCACCGACTCGACCACCCCGGCGTGGATCCGCCCGCCGGACGGCAGCGCCCCGGAGCCGTCCGGTCGGGACAATCCGGAGCAGGTGCTGCACGTGCCGGCGGAGACCGTGGCGGCCCTGCGCGAGCTGGGCCGGCGCCGGGAGGTCACCCTCGGTTCGTTGCTGCAGACCTGCTGGGCGCTGGTCCTGCGGGCGCACAGCGGGCGCGACGACGTCGTGTTCGGGGGCACGCTGTCCAGCCGCCCGTCGGACGTGCCGGGGGTGGAGCAGACCGCCGGCCTGTTCATCAACACGCTGCCGGTGCGGGTCCGCTTCGACCCGGCCCGCTCCGTCCTCGCCACGGCCGTCGCCCTGCAACACGAACAGGCAACGTTGCGCCGGTACGACTTCAGCCCACTGGAGCAGGTGCAGCGGTGGAGCGAGGTGCCCCCGGGCCTGCCCCTGTTCGACACCATCATGACGGTGCTCAACCTGCCCGGGGTGGGCGTGCTGCACCGGCGCAGCGGCGCGGTCGAGATCCGCGACGGGCAGTACCGCTACCGGACCAACTATCCGCTGTCGGTGCTGGTGATCCCCGAGGGCGAGCGGCTGGCCGTCCGGGTCGGCTACGACCCCCGACGGGTCGGCCACGACGCCGTCGCGCGGCTGCTCGGTCACCTCGCGACGGTGGTCGACACCGTGGCGACGCGTCCGGACACGCCGGTCGGGGACGTCGACGTGCTGACCGACGCCGAACGCGCCACGGTGGCCGGCTGGAGCGGGGCGTCCGCGCCGTACCCGGACGGGACGACCGTGCACGGGCTCGTCGAGGAGCAGGCCGACCTGGGCGGCGAGCGGGTCGCGCTGCGCGCCGGCGGCGAGTCGGTCACCTACGGGGAACTGGACCGCCGGGCCAACCAGCTCGGCCAGCACCTGCGCGGCCTGGGCGTGCGCCCGGACACGCCGGTCGGGCTGTGCCTGGGGCGTACCCCGGAACTGGTCGTGGCGATGCTCGCCGTGCTCAAGGCGGGCGGCTACTTCGTCGCGCTGGACCCCGACCACCCGCCGGCCCGGCTGGCCGACATCCTCGCCGACGCCGGCGTCGCGGTGGTGGTCAGCGACCGGCACCACCGCGCCGGCCTGCCGCGCGCCGGGGTGGAGACCGTCCTGCTGGACGCGCACCGCAACCGGTACGCCGACCTGCCCGACGACCGGCTGCCCGCCTCGGCCGGTCCCGACGACCTGGCCTACTCCATCTACACCTCGGGGTCGACCGGCCGGCCCAAGGGCGTGCTCGTGCCGCACCGGGGGCTGTGCAACGTGATCGCGGCCCAGCGCGCGCTCTTCGGGCTGGGCCCGGACGACCGGGTGCTGCAGTGGGCGTCGCCGACGTTCGACGCGTCGGTCTTCGACGTGGCCATGGCCCTCGGCGCGGGCGCCACCCTGCACCTCGCCCCGGCCGAGCGGGTGGCGCCGGGGCCGGACCTGCGGGACCTGCTCGCCACCGAGCGGATCACCGCGCTGACCATCACCCCGTCGGCGCTGGCGGCCGTGCCGGTCGCGGCCCTGCCGGAGCTGCGCACCCTCGTCCTCGCCGGCGAGGCGCTGCCCGCGTCGCTGGTGCGGCAGTGGCGCACCCCGGGGCGCCGGGTCTTCAACGCGTACGGCCCGACGGAGGCGACGATCTGGGTCTCGGTGCACGAGTGCGGCCCCGAGGACGAGGCCCCGCCCATCGGCCGGCCGATCCCGAACGTCACGGTCCGGGTGCTGGACGCCTCGGGCCGCCCGGTCGGCGTCGGCATCCCCGGCGAGCTGCACGTGGGCGGCGCCGGACTGGCCCGGGGGTACGCCGGGCGCCCCGAGTTGACCACGCAGCGGTTCGTGCCGGACCCGTTCGGCCCGCCCGGTGCCCGCCTCTACCGCACCGGCGACCTGGTGCGTTGGACCGAGGACGGTGCGCTGCGCTTCCTCGGCCGCACCGACCAGCAGGTCAAGGTACGCGGCCTGCGGATCGAGACCGGCGAGGTGGAGGCGGTGCTGCGCCGGCACGACGACGTGGCCGAGTGCGCGGTGGTGGCCCGCGCCTCGGACGGCTCGGACGGCACGCCGGACACCCTGGTGGCGTACGTGGTGCCGGCCGGCGCGGCGCGGGTGGACGCGGAGAAGCTGCTCGCGCACTGCGCGCAGGTGCTCCCGGAGTACATGCTGCCCGGTGCCGTCGTGCCGCTCGACCGGCTGCCGCTGACCAGCAGCGGGAAGCTCGACGTGCGCGCCCTGCCGTCGCCGCGCGACCTGGCCGGGGAGCAGGGGGCACAGGCCGAGATGACGGTCACCGAGCAGGCCGTGGCGACGCTCTGGGGCCAGGTGCTCCAGGTGGAGGGCCTCGGCCCGGACGGTGACTTCTTCGCCCTCGGCGGGACCTCGATCAAGGCCACCCAGGTGGTGTCGCGGGCCCGCCGGGCGTGGCAGGTCGACCTGCCGATCCGCAGCGTGTTCGAGAACCGCACGGTGACGGCGTTCGCCGCCGCCGTGGAACAGGCACTGGCCGCCCAGATGGATGACGACGATCAGGAGGTGCAGGATGGCGACGACCAAGGCGTGGGTGCTGCATGCCACTGAGCCGGGGAGTGAGCTGACCCGGGGACAGCTGACGCTGGAGCAGATCCCGGTGCGCCGGCCCGAGGAGGGCGAGGTCCTCGTCGAGCCGCTGGTGGGCTGCTGGGAAGCCAACATGGAGCACGCGATCTCCCGGCACCCGGTGGACGTGGCGCGGCAGCGGGGCGACGACAAGATCGTCCTCGGCACCTGCGGCGTGGTCCGGGTGCTCGCGGCCGGGCCCGGCGTGCGGGGCCTGCGCGAGGGCCAGGAGTGCCTGTGGATCCCGTTCGGGGTGATCGACCGCAACGGCTACGCCGAGCGGATCTGCGCGTACGACGCCCCCGGCTCGCCGGGACTGCTGTGCGGGCGGTTCGTCACGGAGGCGCGGCTGCTGGTGCCCCTGCCGGAGCAGGGCCGCCACCCGATCGAGCGCTGGGCGCCGTTCGCCCGGTACTTCACCGCCTGGGACAACTGGCGGGTGGCCCGGCGCTGCTGGGAGGCGCAGGTCGACGACCACTGGGGCGAGCCGCCGCTGGTCCTCGGCTGGGGCGGCGGCGTGGTCTGGGCGCAGCTGGAGCTGGCCCGCCGGGACGGATTCCGCACGGCCATGGTGTCCGGCCGCGACACCCGGCTGGCCGCGATCGCCGCCTCCGGCGCCGCCCCGATCGACCGCCGCGAGTTCCCGGACCTGGACTACGACGTGGCGAAGGCCTCCGGCGACCCGGACGCGCTGGACCGGCACAAGGATTCCAAGCGGCGCTTCGTCGAGCGGGTGATGGAGCTCAGCGGCGGCCAGGGCGTCTCCATCTTCCTGGACAACATGGGCGGTGGGCTGCACCGGGTGACGTTGCAGTCGCTGGCCCGCGAGAGCGTGCTCGCCACCGTCGGTTGGAAGCACGGCATGCGGCTGTCGAACCTGCGGGCGGTGGAGTGCATCGGCCGGCACATCCATGTGCACACCCACGCCTGGCGGTTCCAGGACTGCGCGCGGATCCGGGACGTGCAGGAGAGCACCGGCTGGTTGCCCGAGATCAACGAGCCGGTGGCCTCCTTCGACGCCATCCCGCAGTTGGCCGACGCCTACTCCCGGGACGCCTTCGACAGCTACTTCCCGCTGTACGAGGTCGTCCCCCGGTGAGTCAGGGCCGCCGGACGATCAGCCGGTAGGTCACCACCAGCCCGACCAGGCACCACGCGCCCATCACGAGGTACGGGGTGCCGCTGATGCCGCCGACCAGCGCCTCGCGCACGCTCTGCGCCATGTACTGGAACGGGAGCACGACGTGCACGGCCTGCAACCAGCCCGGTAGCCGGTCGACGGGGAAGTTGACGGGGGAGAACATCAGCGTGACGAAGACGACGAGCTGGGTCACCAGGCCGACCGCGGCCGGCGGGAGGGCGTGGGCCAGTCCGTAGCCGAGCGTGGTGGCGGTCAGGGCGACGAGCAGGGCGGCGAGGATCACCAGCGGGCTCGGGTCCAGTCGCAGGTCGAAGCGGAACGCGGCGACCAGCAGCGACAGCACGAGCCCGGGCAGCGCGCCCAGGATCCACACGGTGACCCCGGCGGCGACCGAGGCCAGCGGTGGGACGGGCAGCGTCTGGTCGAACTCGAAGCTGCCCTGCAACTTGCTCTGCGCCACCATGTTCGGGGCCATCACCAGCCCGACGGTGATCAGCCCGATGGTGGGGCCGCCGGTGGCGAGGAACGCGGCGCTGGTCGCGTCGACGTCGGGCAGCAGGTACGCGAAGCCGACGATGATGCCGACGGAGAGCCCGGCGGAGACGATCGCGAAGAGGGGGAGCAGGAAGCGCAGCCGCAGCGCGTTCCAGCGCAGCAGCAGGGCGTAGCTACGGAGCCACGACATCGTCGACCTCCTCGTGGGTCGTCTGGTGCTCTTCGAGGGCGAGGTAGATGTCCTCGACCCGCATCGGGTACAGCGAGAAGTCCTCGATGGTGCCGGCGGCCTGCATGCGGGCCGCCCACTCGGTGGCGGCCACCGCGTCGGCGGTGTCCAGGGCGTACACGAGCCGCTGCCGGTCCCGGCGCGGGGGCTGCCCGGCGAACGGCGGGGGCGCGGGTTCGTCGCTGCCGGTCGACAGGCTCACGTCGAGCCGCAGCGCCGGGCCGGCGCCGGCCCGCAGGTCGGCGACGGTGCCCTCGGCGACCACGCGGCCGTGCGCCAGGACCGAGAGCCGGTCGAGGATCCGCTCGACCTCGGTGAGGTTGTGGGTGACCAGGAGGACGGCCGCCCCGTCGTCGGCCAGCGACCGGACCTGCTGCCACAGCAGCCGCCGGCGCACCGGGTCCACGTCGTTGCTGGGCTCGTCGAGCACGATCACCTGGCCCGGTCGCACGGCGGCCAGGCAGTACGCGGCGAGGCGGCGGACGCCGCCGGAGAGGCGCTCGGCCGGGGTGTCGGCCCACTCGGTGATGTCGAGGGCCTCGAGCAGCCGCTGGGTGGCGGCGGCCGCCTCGGCCCGGCCGGCCCCCCGGATCCGGGCCACCAGGGTGATGGCCTGGCGCGGCGTGACGCCCATCAGCGGCACCTGGGCCTGCGGCTGCACCGAGCAGACCCGGTGGGCGAACCCGGGGTCGGCGACCGGGTCGCCGTCGCCGATGCGGATCGTGCCGCTGGTCGGCTTGATCAGCCCGGCGACCTGGTTGACCAGTGTGGTCTTGCCGGCGCCGTTGTGGCCGAGCAGGCCGTACACCTGGCCGGCGTTCACCCGGATGCTGATGTCGTCGTTGGCCCGCACCCCTCCGCGATACTCCTTGCAGACATGGTCCACGCGCAGCACCATGACATCTCCGATACTGGTCGGTATTCAGATACCGCCGAGTATGCGGAATGCGGAGATTCTGGTCAAGCGGAACGACGGGAGAGTCGCCTGATGGAACGAATGGGGCGCCAGGAGCGGCAGCGGCACAACCGGAACCGCCTGCTCGACGCGGCGCAGCGGCTGCTCGCCGAGCGCGGGCCGGCCGCCTCCCTGGACGACATCGCCGCGGCGGCCGGGCTGACCAAGGGCGCGGTGTACTCCAGCTTCCGCAACAAGGAGGACATCATCCTCGCCCTGCTGGACCGGCAGCTGGACCTCATCGGCACCGACCTGACCCAGGTCGACGCCGGTGAGTCCGACATGGTGCAGGCGTTCGCCGCCCTCAGCTCGGCCAACTCGACCGGCGACCGGGCCGGGGAGAACGCCGACTTCGCGCTGCTGATGATGGAGTTCTGGATCGCCGCCATGCGTAATCCGCGGGTGCGTCCCCGCTACATCGAGGCGCTGCGCCGCACCCGCGCCGGGATCGCCGCCCACCTGGCCGCCCGGGCCGACGGGCCGGATCCCGCGCTGGTGGCCCGTACGGCGACCCTGCTCCTCGGTCTGGACATCGGGCTGAGCATCCAGCGCCTCGTCGACCCGGAGTCGGTGCCGGAGACGTGGTACGCCGAGGCGTTCGAGCTCCTCGTCCGGCCGCTGTCGGGCGACGCGCCGCACCCCGACGGCGGGAGCTGAACCGCTGCCGCCAGGGGCCGGGGCTGCCGCTGGTGCCGGGGGGCCGGGTCGCCCGGCACCGCGAGTCGAGTGAAGGTCGTCGTTGCCCCGGCCGCGGCGGCTGGATAGGGTCGTGCGGTACCAGTGATCTTCAGTGACCGGTTCGTGACGGGGAGACGCGGGATGAGTTTCGAAGCGGAGCAGTATGTCGTCGTCCGCAACGCCGAGGAGCAGTACTCGATCTGGGCGGCCGATCGACCGGTGCCGGACGGGTGGCAGGCGGTGGACTTCCGCGGCTCTCGGGAGGAGTGCCTGAGCCACATCGAGAGCGTCTGGACGGACATGCGCCCGGCCAGCCTGCGGACGGCCGGAAGCGCGGCCTGACCGACCGTCGCCGCACCGGCCCGCCGCCACCGGGCGGTGCCGGGGCGGCAGCGGTTCGCCGCAGCCCGTCGCCCGCGAGGTGTCGTCAACCCGGGGTTGACGACAAGGGTGCGTCAACCTATCGTTGACGCATGACCGAACACACGCAGATGAGCAACCCGGTCCGGCTCGACGACCTCATCCAGGCGATCAAGAAGGCGCACACCGACGCCCTCGACCAGCTCGCCGGCGCGGTCGTCGTCGCCGACCACCTCGGCGAGATCGCCGACCACCTGATCGGCCACTTCGTGGACCAGGCGCGGCGTTCCGGCGCCTCGTGGACCGACATCGGGCGGAGCATGGGCGTCAGCAAGCAGGCGGCGCAGAAGCGCTTCGTGCCCAAGGCCACCGAGGCGACGCTGGACCCGCAACAGGGCTTCAGCCGGTTCACCCCGCGCGCCCGCAACACCGTGATGGCCTCGCAGAACGAGGCGCGCGCGAGCGGGCACGCCGAGATCCGCCCCGAGCACGTGCTGCTGGGGCTGCTCAGCGAGCCGGACGCCCTCGCCGCGAGGGCGATCGTCGCGCAGGGCGTACCGCTGGAGCGGGTGCGCGAGGTCGCGACGGCCGCGCTGCCGCCGTCGTCGGCCGAGGTCCCCGACCTGATCCCGTACGACGCGCAGGCCAAGAAGGCGCTGGAGCTGACCTTCCGCGAGGCGCTGCGGCTGGGCCACAACTACATCGGCACCGAGCACATCCTGCTCGCCCTGCTGGAGCTGGAGAACGGCAGCGGGGTGCTCGCCGACCTCGGCGTCGACAAGGCCACCGCCGAGTCGACGCTCGTCGCGGCGGTCGAGGCCGCCGCGACGGGCGCCCAGGGCTGACGGGAGGGTCGACGCTCGTCGCGGCGGTCGGGTGCCGCCGCGACGAGCGTCCGGGGCGCCTCGGCGGCGACGTGCCGGGTCCGGGAGCGCGCCGGACGCCGGTTGCCGCCACGGCGACTCAGGAGGCGGTGGGAAAGCCGTACCGGGCGGCGTGCTCCGGGTCGGCGGGGTCGACCTGGCGGATCCCGGCGTCGGCGAGGCGCTTGTTGACCTCGTCGAGCTGCTCGCGCACCAGCCGGGCCTCCTCCTCGGTGACCCGGCCCCGGTGCGGCTTGCCGGCGTGCTCGATCGTGCCGTAGTCGACCTTCTCGGCGCTCTTGCGGGCCTTCGGCGGGCGGACCCGCTCGGCGGTCCGCAGCAGCTGCGCCATCGGCACGTCGGTGGCCATGGCGTCGAACTCGCTCGCCGTCAGCACCACCCGCCGGGGCTCGTCGCCGCCGTGCCGGTCGTGGATCTCGACCACCGCGACGTCGAGCGCGGCGTCGTCGATGCTCTCCACCTCGGCCGGGGTGGCGTCCAGTTGCACGGGCCCGGCCACCAGGTCAGGGTGTTCCAGGACGACGACGCGGACCACCTCGTCGTGGGGCTGGATGACCGTGCCGGTGAAGTCGGAGACGTGGATCGTCTTCTTGCCCATGCGCGGTGCTTCTCCTGTCGTGGGTCGGGGTTGCGGACCACAAGAAATTACCCGACAGGTGTGCGAAAGCCGCCGCTGGACCGCCCCGGGTGTGTCGTCGCGCCCGGCGGGGCGGTCCGGGTCAGCGCGGGTTGAGGTTGCGGCGGGTGGACGTGCCGGCCGGCAGCTTGTTCAGCTCTCCCCAGGAGAGCGCCTCGGTCCGGGTGGCGCCGCGGTTGCCCCGGTACGGCGGCTGTGCGGGGAACCGTCCGGCGGCCCCGGGCGCGCGCCAGAGCCGCTCGGTCTCCTGCTGGTACCGGTCATTCGGCTGATTCGGCATGACCATTACCGTCCCAAAAAAAGTTGTACATGTATGGAAATGAATATGACGCTCGATCGATGCCTCGGGTTCCCGCGACCGCGCCGGACCTCGGGGCGGCGTCCATCGGCGATGTCCTGCATCTGTACCCGCCCGCCGCGCGCTTGAACCGACGTCGGTGCGTCTGAGGCGCGAAGCCCGGCAATGAGGCCGGCGGGCCCATTGATCGGAACGGTGCGCCGAGCGGCAACCGTCCGGCGTACGGTGATCGGCGGACGGGCCGGGGCGCGGACCGCGCTCGGGCCGAGCGCGGCGAGCGACCCCGGCGGCGTCCGCGCGGGCGGCTGCCGTGGGCCGGCCGCGGGGAAGGTGACTCGATGCTCGACCGGCGGCTCCACCTGCACCTGGCGACCTGGCTGGGCCAGTGGCCGGCGGGCCCGGCGCTGCACGTGGTCGGGTCGCGCCGGCGGGCCCGGCCGGCCTGGGACGGTCGGCTTCGGCCGGCGATCGCGGTCGCGGCCGGGGCGAGCACCGTGCTCTCCGTACCGCCGGACCGGGTGGACGCGGTCCGCGAGCTGGTTCGCCGGCGGGCCGGGCGGTTCCTGCCCGAGTTGCCCGCGACGGTCGGCCAGCCCGGCTGGGCGGTCCACGACGACGTGTTCCGGTGGAGCGTGGCCCCGGCCCCGCTGCCCGACGTGGGGGAGTGGGTGTCCCCGGCCTCGCCGGGGTTGCCGTCCTGGCTCCGGCTCTTCGACCGGCCCGTGCTGGTGGTGCGCGACGAGCGTGGCCGGTACCTGTCCGGGGTGGGGGTGAAGCGACACGACGCGTACGGCCACGAGCTGGCGGTGGGGACGGTGCCGGCGGCGCGGGGGCGGGGGCTGGCCCGGCGGCTGGTCGCGCAGGCGGCCCGGCGGGTGCTCGACGAGGGGGCCGTCCCGACCTACCTGCACGACCGCGCCAACGCGGCCTCCGCGCGGGTCGCCGAGGCGGCCGGTTTCCCCGACCGGGGCTGGCGGTCGTTCGGGGTGTACCCGCCCTGACTCGACGGTGGGGGCGGGGCGCGGACCGTGGATCCCGGGCCGGATCCACGGCCCGCAGCCCTCCCCCAGGTCCCCGTGCCGGCGACGGGCATTGCGGGGCCGGTCGCCGTGTGTGCCGATTACGCTACGTATTGATGGGCTGTTCGGCAAGATGCCGGCGGGCGGTGGGAACTGTCCAGAAGTGGACTTGACCTGGGGCGGAACGTGCCAAGGCGGCGCGGCGGGTCAGTGACGCAGCGTGCGAATGAGGTCGAGCACCTGCCGGGTGACCGGGCGCAGCACCCGCAACCGGGACAGCCCCACCAGCCGGTCGACCAACGGCACCGCGCCGTCGATGAGCTGCCGGGTCTTGGCCTGCTGCGGGGACCGGTCGTGGACCCAGTAGAGGACCACCCCCATGTACGCGAGCCACAGCAGCTCGGGCAGGTGGGGGCGCAGCTCGGCGTCCACCTTCGCGGTCGAGCCGTCGAGGACCTCGGCGAAGAGGTCGACGGCCGCCTGCCTGGGCGCGGACGACTCGGCGGAGAACGGGCTGAGCGGGGACGTCGGCTCCGCCGCCGTCTTGAAGAAGCTCGCCGCGAAGTCGTGCGAGGGGGTGAGCACGTCGATGCCGGCGTGCAGCACCCCGGCGAGCCGGGCGGCGAAGTCGGACTCCCGGTCGAGCACCGGCTGCGCCGCCGCCCGGTGCTGGAGCTGGGCGCGGGCGTAGAACTCCTGGATCAGGTGGTCCTTGGAGCCGAAGTAGTAGTAGGCGTTGCCCACCGCCACCCCGGCCTCCTGGGCGATGGCGCGCATGGTGGTCCGGGCGTACCCCCGCTCCTGGAACAGCCGCATCGCCGTGTCCAGGATGAGCTGCCGCGTCTGCTCGCCCCGGGCGGTGGCCGGCTCACCCGCAGCGGTCGTCGGCGCAGTCTGCTCGGTCATCGGGGTCACCGTATCCCGCCGGGTCGTCGACCGGCTCCGCCCACGGGTCGCGGACGCGTTCGCGTACCGACGCGGCGGCGGCGACGAACCGGCGGGCGAGCGGCAGCAGGTGCGGGCGCGCCAGCCGCTCGGCGGCGCCCCGGTGGTCGGCCAGCGCCCACAGGCAGGCGAACCAGGCGCCGTCGCCCGCGTACACCTCGCCGGTGTCCGCGACCACGGTGAGGTCGCGCAGCGTCGCGTCGGGGTCCAGCTCGGGGAAGCGCCGCCGGGCCTCGGCGGAGCCGGCCGGCACGAACTCCAGGGGTACGAGCTGGGCGCGGGACGCCAGCCAGCGGCGGGCGGCGCGGCAGAGCGGGCAGTGCGCGTCGTAGAGGACGGTGAACCCCCGGATGCCACCGCCCCCGTGCGCGGTGGCATCCGGAACCCCGCCCGTTCCGTCGCCGGGCGGGACGGTCATCGGGCCGGCGGCGTGCCGGGGCCGGCCTCCGGCCCGGGGCCGGTCGGGCCGGCGGGCTGTTGGGTGCCGGTGGGCTGCTGCGTGCCGACGGGCTGGCGTGGGCCGCCGGGCTGCGGGTTGCCGGGGTGGAAGCTGCCGGGGTAGCCGACCGGCTGCGGGCCGGCCGCGGCGGCCGGGTGGGGGCCGCGGGGCGCGGGCTGCATCGGCAGCCGGCCGACCGGGGCGAGCGGCGGATGGGTGGCGAGCTGGCGCAGCCGGCCCCGGCGGTACCGGCCGAGCGCGAAGACGTTGAAGAAGTGCAGCGCGCCCAGCACCAGCAGCACCAGGCCGATCTTGAGGGAGAGCTCCTCCATGGCCTGGGCGGTGGACCCGACCGGGTCGGGGTGCTTCATCGCCACCGTGACGTAGCCGAGGTTGAGCAGGTAGAAGCCGACCACGAGCAGGCTGTTCACCGCCCGGGCCAGCCGCTCGTCGGCGAACACCTCCTCGAGGAAGACCAGCCCGTTGCGGGAGAGCGCCCGGGCCACCCACACGGTCAGCCCGATGCTGACCGCCAGGTAGACCAGGTACATCCAGACCTTGGTGTCCATCGCCGACGCCCTTCTTGAACGTGTTCAAGTTCGTTGCCATGAGCGTAGGGCACTCTTTGAACGCGTTCAAGAGTGGGTGGCGCGATGCCAGGGGTCGGTCATTCCGACGGCGCACCCCGGGCCCGCGCCGTCAAGCCGCCGGCCCGGGCCCGGGGTGCCGCCGCCCGCGTCAGCCGGCCAGGCCGAGCACCTCGGCCGCCGCCCGGCCGTTGGCGTGGCTCGCGCCGTACGTGGTGACGAACGCCCGTACGCCCGCCGGCCGCCACTGGGCCGGCCAGCCCATCTCGACCACGGTCACCGGGTGCGCGGCGGCCAGCGCGGCGATCAGCTCGGGGCCGCCCGGCAGGCGGTGCAGGTGGCGACCGACCAGCACGATCGGCCGGTCCCCGGCGAGCCGGCGCAGGGTCGCCGGCTCGGTCTCGGCCGCGACCACGCGCAGCTCCTCCACGCCGTCGAGGTGCGGGCCGAGGCCCCACGGCACCCGTCCCTCGGCGATGGTCGAGGCGGCGTGCAGCTGCACGACCAGCGGGCGGTCCAGGCCGGACAGCGCACCCTCCACCCGGACGGCCCGCCGTGCCGCGGCGTACCCGAGTTCGGTGGGCGCGGCCGAGGTCGCGCCGGTGGCCCGGGTCCACGCGGCGAGCGTCGCGACGTGGCCGGCCGCCTCCTCGACCCGGGCCCGGTCCAGCCGGCCGTCGGCGAGCGCGCCGACGATCTCCGTGACCACCCGCTCGACCAGCTCGGCGTCGACCTTGGCGCCGATGCAGAGCAGGTCGGCGCCCGCGGCGAGGGCCCGTACGGCGGCGGGGCCCACCCCGCCGGCGGCCACGGCCGCACCCTTCATCTCCAGCGCGTCGGTGATGACGGTGCCGGTGAAGCCGTACTCGCCGCGCAGCAGGTCGACCAGGACCGCCCGGCTGAACGTGGCGGGGCCGTCGCCGGTCAGCGCCGGCACCCGGATGTGCGCGGTCATCACGGCCTGCGCGCCGGCCGCCACGACCGCGGCGAAGGGCGGCAGGTCGCGCTCGCGGAGCACGTCGAGCGGCACGTCCACGGTGGGCAGTTCGTAGTGGGAGTCGGCGACCGTCGCGCCGTGCCCCGGGAAGTGCTTGGCGCAGGCGGCCACCCCGGCGGCCTGGAGACCGGCGACCGCCGCGGCGGAGTGCGCGGCGACCCGCACCGGGTCGGCGCCGAACGAGCGGGTGCCGATGACCGGGTTCTCGTCGGCGGTGTTGACGTCCACGGTCGGCGCGAGGTCGACGGTGATGCCGAGGCCCGCCAGCTCCGTGCCGATGGCCTCGTAGACCCGGCGGGTCAGCGCCACGTCGTCGATCGCGCCGAGTGCGGCGTTGCCCGGGTACGGGCTGCCGGTGGCGTGCGCCAGCCGGGTGACGTCACCGCCCTCCTCGTCGATCGCGATCAGCACGTCCGGCCGGCCCGCGCGCAGGGCGGCGGTGCTCGCCGCCAGCTGCCCCGGGTCGTGGACGTTGGTGCCGAACAGGGTGTGCCCGGCGAGCCCCTCGGCCACCAGGTCGACCGCCCAGTCCGGCGGGACCGGCCCCGGGTACGCGGCGAGCAGCGTGCCGAGCGCGAGCCGGCGCAGTCCTGGATCGAGCCCCACGTGATCTTCCCCTTTCGGTGCCCGAGGGCACGGATGTCGTACCGGCGGCGGTCGGCGACGTACCGGGTCGGCCGAGCGCCCCGGTCCCGGGCGGCCGATACGCTACGGCTACCCGTTTGCAGGTCCGTTTACAGTTAGCAAGGTTTAACAAAACTAGAGGACGTGGCATGAGTTCGACCCGGCTGCCCGGCACCCCCCGCCTGTTGCGGGCGCTCAACGACCGCGCCGCGCTGGAGCTGCTGCTGGAGCAGGGGCCGCTGACCCGGGCCCGGCTCGGCGAGCTGACCGGGTTGTCCAAGGTCACCGCCTCCCAGCTGGTCGAGCGGCTGGAGGAGCGGGGGCTGGTCACCCGGGTCGGCGAGCAGGCCGGCGGGCGGGGACCGAACGCCCAGCTCTATGCCGTGCGGCCGGGCAGCGCGCACGTGGTCGGCGTGGACGTCGGCGCCGACCGGGTGGTCGCGGCCTGCGCGGACATCACCGGCGCCGTGATCGGTCGCGTCGAGCAGTCGACCCGGGACACCGACGACCCGGTCGGGGTCGTGCACAACGCGGTGGTCCAGGCCGCGAGCAGCGCCGGGGCGCAGCTGTCGAGCGTACGGCGGATCGTGCTGGGCACCCCCGGCCTGGTCGACCCGGGCACCGGCGACATCACCTTCGCCTTCAACCTGCCACGCTGGCACAGCGGTCTGCTCGCCGCGCTCCGGGAGGACCTGCACACCCCGGTGGTCTTCGAGAACGACGTCAACCTGGCGGCGGTCGCCGAGGCGCAGTCGGGCGCGGCCCAGGGGCTGACGGACTTCGTCCTGGTCTGGGTCGGCGCGGGCGTCGGCCTGGCGATCGTGCTGGGCGGCCGGCTGCACCACGGCAGCAGCGGCGCCGCGGGCGAGATCGGTTACCTGCCGGTGCCCGGGGCGCCCATCCCGCGCGACGTCTCCCGCCGGGCGAAGCCCGCGTTCCAGCAGCTGATCGGCGCGGAGGCGGTCCGCGAGCTGGCCCGGGCGCACGGCTACCCGGACGACAGCGGCGCCTCCGCCGTGCGGGCCGCGGTCGCCGACGGCACGGCCGGCGGCCCGATGCTCGACGAGGTGGCCCGCCGGCTGGCGCTCGGCGTGGCGAGCACCTGCGTGGTGCTGGACCCGCCGCTGGTGGTGCTCGCCGGTGAGGTCGGCCAGGCCGGCGGGGCGGCGCTGGCGGAGCGGGTGCAGCACGAGGTCGCGGCGATCACCCTGGTCCGGCCCCGGGTGGTGCCCACCGGCCTGACCGAGGAGCCGATCCTGCGCGGCGCGCTGCGCACGGCGCTGGACGCGGTCCGCGACGAGGTCTTCGGCTCGACGATCGGCTGACCGCCGGCGACGGGGCGGCGCGGCGTCGGCCGGCCCGGGCGCGGCGTGCGGGCCACCGACCGGATGCTCGGCGGACCCCGCCGGGCCGGGCCGGCGGGGTCGGGGCCGGCCGCGCGTCATGTGAAGGAATATTTCATCACCAGCCCGGGTGCTGCAAGGTCTTGCCGCACCCGGGCGCGGTGTCGCCGCAGGTCACATCAGGTCGCGTCGACGGAACACGGTGAAGGCGGCCGCCGTCAACGCCCCGGTCAGCCCGAGCAGCAGGACGAGCGACGGCTGCCAGGTCAGCGTGTACAGGCCGGTGCAGGAATCGGAGAACCCGAACCCGGTGGCACACGCCTGGGCGTCCCAGAACTCGACCTTGCCGTTCAGCAAGGCGGCCACGTAGCTGGAGAGCATGTACAGGTCCACCTTGACGACGTCCAGGATCTCCATCACCAGCCGGGCCCCCAGCTCCCACACCACCAGGTAGCCGGCGACCGCGCCGAGCGCCGCGGACGTGTGCCGGCCCAGGGTGGCGATGGCGAACCCCATCGCGGTGACCAGCAGCACCAGCACCATGCCGCATCCCCAGGTCGCGCCCAGCGACCGCCAGAACTCCCCGTCGAGCCGCCCGGGGCGCCCGGCGAGCTGGGCGATCAGCCAGAACGCCCCGAGGTAGGCCACCGAGGCGACCAGCGACAGCAGCGCCGTCGCGCCGAGCAGCGTGCCCAGCTTGGCGCCGAGCACCGTCAGCCGCCGGGGCCGCCAGAGCAGCAGGTTGACCACCCCGCCGGAGTTCAGGTCGGCGCCGATGTAGGAGGCGCCGACCAGGAAGCCGAAGAGCACCAGGAAGGCGACGAGGAAGTAGAGCAGCGGCCGGGCCTCCTCGGCGAAGGTGAACACCCCCGTCAGGAAGTCGGCGGCCACCGGGGCCCGTTCCATCCGGGCCGGGTCGACCTCGCTGCAGTCGTCCGGGATGTACTCCTGCACCTCGTCCACCCGGATGGCGCCGCGCTGCCGGTCCAGGCAGAGCTGGTGGGTGCGCTCCAGCTCGCTGCGCGCCGCGGCGGCCTGCTGCTCGGCGTCGAGGATCTCCTGGGCGGTGGGCCGGTGGGAGCCGGCGAGGGTGGTCGCCGCGGTGACGCCGAACGCGAGCACCAGCAGGACGACCATGAGCTGCACGAAGCGCCGGGCACCCAGGCGCTCCAGCTCGGCACGGACCAGGTTCACGCGTCCACTCCGCTCGCGTCGAGGTCGATCACCGGTTCCCGGGGCCCCTGGTCGGGCAGCACCGAGTCGTCCACCTGACGGGGGACCGTCGGGTGCGCCGCCGTGCCGGTCAGTTCGAGGAAGACGCTCTCCAGGTCGGGCCGCAGCGGGGTCAGCTCGCGCACCCACAGGCCCGCCTCACCCAGCGTGCGGCTGACCGTGGCGGCGTCGTCCACGTCGCCCACCACCAGGTGGTCGTCGTGCCCGGTCACCGCCAGCCCCGCCGCCGTCAGCAGCTCGGCGGCCCGCTCCGGGTCGTCCACCCGCACCAGCAGCTCGTGCCGGTCGAAGCCGGCCAGCACCTCGTCGACCCGCCCGGCGGCTACCCGCCGGCCCCGCGAGATGATCGTCACGTGGTCGCAGATCAGCTGGATCTCGGCCAGGATGTGGCTGGAGACCAGCACGGTCACGCCGGCCTCGGCCAGCGAGCGCATCAGGTCGCGCATCTCCCGGATGCCGGCCGGGTCCAGCCCGTTCGCCGGCTCGTCGAGGATCAGCAGCTCCGGGTCCTTGAGCAGGGCCGAGGCCACCGCCAGGCGCTGCTTCATGCCCAGCGAGTAGCCCTTGACCCGCTCGTCGCCCCGGTCCCGCAGGCCCACCTGCTCCAGCACCTCGTCGACCCGGGCGACCGGCACGCCGCCGGCCCGGGCGAGCAGGCGCAGGGTGCGGTGCCCGGTGAAGTTGCCGAAGAACTGCGGGCTCTCCACGATCGCCCCGACCCGCCCGGCCACCTGGGGCAGCTGCTCCGGCGAGGTCCGTCCCAGCACCGTCATCCGGCCGGCGTCGGCGCGTACCAGCCCGAGCAGGGCGCGCAGCGTGGTGGTCTTGCCCGACCCGTTGGGGCCGAGGAAGCCGTGGATCTGGCCGGACTCCACCAGCAGGTCGAAACCGTCGACCGCCACCCGGCGCCCCTGCCGCAGGCTGCGGAAGGTCTTGCGCAGACCCTCGATCTCGATGACCGCGCTCACCAGCGCGGCTCCGTGTTCCGACCGGGCATGGACCGTCCTTCGAGTGTGGTGACCAACGACACGGCGCCTCACCCTACGACCGGGGCGCCGCCCGTGGGGGGCGCCGCGGCGCTGCGTGGTTGGATGGTCGGGTGACTGGTGACCTGATCCCCGGCGCCGGCGGCGCCGCAGCCGCGCCCGCGCCCGTGGACGCGGATCTGGTGGTCAGCCTCGACGGCGTCGGCGTACGCCGGTCCGGCACGGCGCTGTTGCACGACCTGGACTGGCGGGTCGAGCTGGACGAGCGCTGGGTGGTGCTCGGCCCGAACGGCGCCGGGAAGACGACACTGCTCAACCTCGCCGCCGGGCGGCTGCACCCGACCACCGGCACCGCCCACGTGCTCGGCGAGCGCATCGGCCGCACCGACGTCAACGAGCTGCGCACGCGCATCGGGCTCTCCACCGCCGCGCTCGCCGAGCGGGTGCCCGCCGACGAGCGGGTCAGCGACGTGGTCGTGACGGCCGCCTGGTCGGTGCTGGGGCGCTGGCGGGAGAGCTACGACAGCGGCGACGAGGCCCGCGCCCGCGCGCTGCTGAGCCAGCTCGGCATCGGCGGCCTCGCCGACCGCGCCTACGGCACGCTGTCCGAGGGGGAGCGCAAGCGGGTGCAGATCGCCCGCGCGCTGATGACGGACCCGGAGCTGCTGCTGCTCGACGAGCCCGCGGCCGGGCTCGACCTGGGCGGGCGGGAGGACCTGGTGGCCCGGCTGGCCGAGCTGGCGTACGACCCGGACGCCCCGGCGCTGGTGCTGGTCACCCACCACGTGGAGGAGATCCCGCCCGGCTTCACCCACGCGCTCCTGCTGCGCGACGGCCAGGTGGTGGCCCAGGGGCTGCTCGGTGACACCCTCACCGGGGACAACCTCTCCAAGACCTTCGGGCTGCCGCTGGTGGTCGAGCGCTCCGGCGACCGGTACACCGCCCGCGCCGCCTGAGGCGCCAGGAGGAGGTCGGCGTGCGGCAGACCAGGGTCGTCGTGGTGGGCAGCGCCAACATGGACCTGGTGGGCACCGCCCCCGCCCTGCCCCGGCCGGGGGAGACCCTGCTCGGCACCGGCTTCGTCATGGTGCCCGGCGGCAAGGGCGCCAACCAGGCCATCGCCGCGGCCCGCGCCGGCGCCTCCTGCGCCTTTCTCGGGGCGATCGGCTCCGACGCGTTCGGCGTCACCCTGCGGGCCCGGATCGCCGCCGCCGGCGTCGACACCGACCAGCTCCGCACGACGTACGGCACGTCGGGGGTGGCGCTGGTGATGGTCAACGCCGAGGGCGAGAACGCCATCCTCGTCACCCCGGGCGCGAACGCCTCGATGACCCACCTCACCGAGCCCGAGCTGGCGGCCGTACGCACTGCGGACGTGCTGCTCGCCCAGCTGGAGATCCCGGTCGGCACGGTGACCCGGGCGGCGGCCGTCGCCCGGGCGGCCGGCAGCCTGGTGGTGCTCAACGCCGCGCCGGCCGTGCCGGTGCCCCCGGAGCTGCTCGCGGCGACGGATCTGCTGGTGGTCAACGAGACCGAGGCGCAGGCGCTGACCGGGCGCGGTAGGGACGATCCGTCGGCCCTGCTCGACCTGGTGCCCCGGGCGGTGCTCACGCTCGGCGCGCAGGGCGCCTGGTACGGCGACCGGGACGGTACGGCGGTGCACGTGCCGGCGGTCAAGGTCGACGTGGTGGACTCCACGGCGACCGGGGACGCCTTCACCGCCGCCCTCGCGGTCGCCTGGGGCGAGGGCCGGGACCTCGTCGACGCGGTGCGTTGGGCGGCGGCGGCCGGGGCGGCCTGCGCCCGCCGGCTCGGCGCCTCCTCGGCCCTGCCCAGCCGGGCCGAGATCGAGGAGCTCTACACGCCCGCCTGATCTGGCCCGGGCGGATCGGCGCCGACCGGGCCCCGGTGAACGGGGCCGTGGCCGCCCCGCCCTGGGCCGAGCCGCTGACCGCCGCTCACGCCTCCGCGTCGTCGCTGAGCTTCTCGCCCCGGCGGCGGAGCATGCCCAACCCCGGGATGCCGGCGACGGCGAGCTTCAGGTCGCGGGTGACGTCGAGCAGGTCGTGCAGGTCCGGGCCGACCCGGTCCAGGGTGGCCAGGATCGGCAGGATGTCCGCCGTCAGGTGCTGCTTGAGCTTGGGCAGTTCGTCGACGAGCCGGATCGCGGCGGTCACCTCCTCGTGGCTGAGCTGCTCGACGAAGCGGTTCGCCATGGGCGCCGCCCGGCGCAACGCCGGCTCGTACGCCGTCAGCAGCTCGGCGGCCGTGGCGGCCGCCTCCGCCGCGGTGCCCACGGCGCCGGCCGCCCGACCGGCCACCGACTCGGCCTCCCTGACCACCACGGACGCGGCGGCGGTCACCTCGGTCGCCGTCCCGATGGCGGCGGTCGCGGCGGCGCTGATCACGGGCACCTCCCGCACCGCGGCGTCGGCGTCGGCGAGCACCTGGTCGGTCCGGTCGAGCGTCTGCTCGACCCGGTCCACCATGCCGTCGACCCGGCCCACCGTGGCGTCGACCCGGTCCACCATGCCGTCGACCCGCTCCACCATGCCGTCGATCCGGTCCACCACCCCGTTGATCCGGGTCAGCAGCGCCTCCACGGAGTCCAGCACGGCGAACGCGCGGGCCGGCACGGCGGCGAACGAGGCCGCCGAGCCGAGGGCCTGGTCGAGGGCGGAGCGGGTCAGACCGACGACCGCGGCGGGCCGGGGGAGGGGAATCACCATGGCACCAAGTGTGCGTCGCCCGCGCCCGAACCGCCGGGCGGCACAACGCGACCCCCGGGCGGCGCCCCAGGGCGAGCCTCCGGGCGGCGCCCCGGGTCAGGACTCCGTGTGCTGCTCGACCGCGCGCTGGACCGCCCGGTAGATCTGCCCGAACCGCAGCGCGTCCGGCGTGCGTAGCAGCAGCACCTCGCGGCCGTGGTGCTGCACCCAGAGTTCGTGCACCTTGCTGCCCCGCTCGTACGAGCGGTCGAGCCAGCCGAGCGGGATCTCCAGGAACGGGGCCAGGGCCAGCGCGCCGACCACGCACGCGGCGAGGATGACCAGTGCCAGCTGCCACTCGCCCCGGTCCTGCGCCGACCAGGCCAGCGCGAGCACGCAGACCACCGCGATCAGCGGGGGCAGCGAGAGGAGCAGGACCAGGACGCCGCGACCCAGCACCCGGCCGCGTACCGCCAGCGTCTTCGGCCCCTGCGCGTGCCAGACGTACGTCACGTCGGCGATCGCGACGGCGTGGCCTCCGGCCCGGATCGACTCCGAGGTCACCTGCACCGCGTCGTCCCGGTAATAGAGGGTCATCACTAAGCCTAACCGCTGCGCCGCGTCTGTGGCCGGCCGAAGTGGACGGTGCCCGGTGCGGCCGGGCTCCGGCGCGGGAGTGGTCGGGTCCACGCTGTCGAGCTGCCCCGCGGATAGGACCGCCTCCGGTCGTCCGCGACGGCTGCCCCCGCCCCATCCGTAGGGGCAGCTCGACAGCGGCGGCGAGGCGACGCCACCCCATCGACGCCATCCCGTCGACGTCACCCCGTCGACCGACGCCGCGCGCGTCCGTCACCAAGGAACCTGTCCGAGGTGCGCGCGGTGGCCGCCGAGGACGTGCAGATCCACGGCTCCGGCCAGCAGGTGCGGGGGCGGCACTTCGTCGAGCAGGCCGTCGCGTCGCCCGGGCTGACCGTGCTCGACCAACGGACCCACGCACTCTTCGCCGCCGGCCGCGTCGTGGTCTCGCTGGCGCAGACCTACCGGCGCGACGCCACCGGGGAGGCCGCGGTGCAGGGCGCCAGCAAGATGCGCCGGCTGGCGGAGGGGCGGATCGTGCAGCTCTGGGGCGAGCAGGATCTCCACGGGCTGGTGCGCGGCCTCGCCATGCTGCCGGCCGAGCCGATCGACTCTCAGCGACGGCGGGGCGTCACCGGCTGGCCGGCCTCCACCGCCCGCTGCACCGCCCGGTAGATCTGCCCGAAGCGCAGCGCGTCGCCGGTGCACAGCAGCCGCACCGGCTGGCCGCGCCAGCGGGCCCAGATCTCCAGTTGCCGGCTGCCCCGCGCGTACGAGCGGTCCAGGTGCTCGAAGAGGAAGTCGGCGACCGGCCCGACCGCGAGCCCGACGAGCACCGAGGCCCCGACGATGGCGACGGTGACGGTGAGGGAGCGGTCCAGCTTGAGCGCCAGCGCGATGCCGAGCGCGGCGGCCACCAGGGGGCCGGCCAGCGCCGCGCCGATCGCGCCCCGGCCGGCGAGCACCCGCCAGGACCGGCTGCCGCGCCGGTGCCAGACCATGCTGATGTCGGTCAGCCGGAACGTGCGGCCGTCCACGCGGACGGCGGTGGACGTGATCTGGACCGACCTGTCGTCGTAATACGTGATCATGGCGGTACTCCCGGTGGCGGGCCTGACACCACACTACTTTCCCCGACGGCCCGCGCCGTAAGGTTGGCTCGCGACTTCGACGAGGAAGTGAGGGCCAGCGTGGGCGAGTTCGTGCGGCTGGAGACCAAGGACGGCATCGGCACCATCCGGCTGGAGCGGCCGCCGATGAACGCGCTGAACACCCAGGTGCAGGAGGAGTTGCGCGCCGCGGCCGCGGCGGCCACCGCGGACCCGGGTGTCCGCGCCGTCATCGTGTACGGCGGGGAGAAGGTCTTCGCCGCCGGCGCGGACATCAAGGAGATGGCCGACATGTCCTACGTGGACATGGCGGAGCGGGCGGCCGACCTGTCCAGCGCGCTCGGCGCGATCGCCCGGATCCCGAAGCCGGTCGTCGCCGCGATCACCGGTTACGCGCTGGGCGGCGGCTGCGAGCTGGCGCTGGCGTGCGACTGGCGGGTCGTCGCCGAGGACGCGAAGCTCGGCCAGCCGGAGATCAAGCTCGGCATCATCCCCGGCGCGGGCGGTACCCAGCGGCTGGCCCGCCTGGTCGGCCCGGCCCGCGCCAAGGACCTGATCATGTCCGGCCGGATGGTGGACGCCCACGAGGCGCTGCGGATCGGGCTGGCCGACCGGGTGGCCCCGGCCGCCGAGGTCTACGACGCCGCGGTCGAGTTGGTGCGCCCGTACCTCACCGGCCCGGTGCAGGCCCTGCGCGCCGCGAAGCTCGCGGTCGACGGCGGCCTGGACATGGACCTCAACTCCGGCCTGGCGTGGGAGAGCCAGCTCTTCGCGGCGCTCTTCGCCACCGACGACCGGCGCGAGGGCATGGCGGCGTTCGTGGCCAAGCGCAAGCCGGACTTCACCGGCCGCTGACCGGCGCTGGGCCGGCGGTGCGCCCGCCGGCCCAGTGGCTCGCCGACCGTGAGGCGTCCACCACCGACGTGGACCCTTCACGCGCCGAGCCGAGGACGGTTCACATTCCGCCTACCGGTGAGTAGCGTGTGACTCCGGTCATGCGGACGAAGGGACAGCGGCGATGACGGAGCGGATCGAAGGTCACGGCGGGGAGCTCGCGCTCGCGGCGCTGCGCGCGTACGGGGTGCGGGAGATGTTCACCCTCTCCGGCGGGCACGTCTTCCCGCTCTACGACGCCGCGCACAAGACCGGCTTCCCCCTCTACGACGTCCGGCACGAGCAGTCGGCGGTCTTCGCCGCCGAGGCGGTGGCGAAGCTCCAGCGCCGCCCCGGCCTCGCCGTGCTCACCGCCGGCCCCGGCGTCACCAACGGCATCTCCGGGCTGACCAGCGCCTACTTCAACGCCTCGCCGGTGCTGGTGCTCGGTGGTCGCGCCCCGCAGTTCCGCTGGGGCTCCGGCAGTCTCCAGGAGATGGACCACCTGCCGCTGGTCGCCCCGGTCACCAAGCACGCCGAGACGGTGTTCAGCCCCGACGACATCCCGCGCGCGGTGACCGCGGCGCTGACCACCGCGCTCACCCCGCACCGGGGCCCGGTCTTCCTCGACTTCCCCCTGGAGGCGGTCTTCTCGGTCGCCGACGCCGAGCTGCCCGCCCTGCCGGGCATCGCGCCCGTCGAGCCCGACCCCGACGAGGTGGCGAAGGCGGCCACCCTGATCGCCGCCGCGAGCCGCCCGGTGATCATCGCCGGCTCCGACGTCTACGCCGGGGACGCGGTCGACGCCCTGCGGGCCGCCGCCGAGGCGCTCCAGGTGCCGGTCTTCACCAACGGGATGGGCCGGGGCGCGCTGCCGCCCGAGCACCCGCTCGCCTTCGCCAAGGCCCGCCGGGTGGCGCTCAAGGGCGCCGACGTGGTCGTGGTGATCGGCACCCCGCTGGACTTCCGGCTCGGCTTCGGCGACTTCGGCGACGCGAAGGTGGTGCACGTCGTCGACGCGCCCAGCCAGCGGGCCGGGCACGTCCAGCCGGCCGCCGCCCCCGCCGGCGACCTCCGGCTGGTCCTCACCGCCTTCGCCGACCACCCCGGCGACCGGGCCGACCACGCCGACTGGATCGCCGGGCTGCGCACCGCCGAGGACGCCGCGAAGGCCCGCGACGCCGAGGAGATGGCCGCCGAGACCGACCCGATCCGGCCCGCCCGGGTCTACGGCGAGCTGCGCCGGGTCCTGGCCCGCGACGCCATCACGATCGGCGACGGCGGCGACTTCGTCTCGTACGCCGGCCGCTACCTGGAGCCCGCGCAGCCCGGCACCTGGCTCGACCCGGGCCCGTACGGCTGCCTCGGCACCGGCATGGGCTACGCGATGGGGGCCCGGGTCAGCCACCCGGACCGGCAGATCTGCGTGCTGATGGGCGACGGCGCGGCCGGCTTCTCGCTGATGGACGTGGAGTCCCTCGCCCGGCAGAAGCTGCCCGTGGTGATCGTGGTCGGCAACAACGGCATCTGGGGCCTGGAGAAGCACCCCATGCGCGCCATGTACGGCTACGACGTCGCCGCCGACCTCCAGCCGGAGCTGCGCTACGACCAGGTGGTGAGCGCCCTCGGCGGCGCGGGCGAGACGGTGGCGAAGGCCGCCGACCTCGGGCCGGCCCTGCAGCGCGCCTTCGACGCCGGCGTGCCGTACCTGGTGAACGTGATCACCGACCCGGCCGACGCGTACCCCCGCTCGTCGAACCTGGCCTGAACCCCCGCCCGCCGCCGTCGCCGCACCCCGGCGACGGCGGCGGGCGCGTTTCACCACCAGCTAAATCAGGGGCACGGCAGCGCCTGTCGCCGTAACGTCAGCCCCGGGCCGGCGGAGTGTCAGGGACGCCGGTCATGGCGGTTCGACCAGCGGAAACGACAGGAGTTGCGATGGATCACGCGATCCGCGCGGAGGGGCTGGTGCGCCGGTTCGGCGACACCACCGCCCTCGCCGGTGTTGACCTGGCCGTCCCCACCGGCACGGTCTTCGGCCTGCTCGGTCCCAACGGGGCCGGCAAGACCACCACGGTCCGGGTGCTCGCCACCCTGCTGCGCGCCGACGAGGGGCGCGCCACGGTCGGCGGCTTCGACGTGGTGCGCGACGCCCACCGGGTGCGCCAGCTCATCGGCCTGACCGGCCAGTACGCCTCGGTCGACGAGACGCTCACCGGGGCGGAGAACCTGCTGCTCATCGGCCGGCTGCTCGGCTCCTCCCGGGCCGACGCCAGGGCCCGCGCCCGGCAGCTGCTCGCCGACTTCCACCTCAGCGACGCCGCCGACCGGCCGGCCAAGACCTACTCCGGCGGCATGCGCCGCCGGCTCGACCTCGCCGCCAGCCTGGTCGGCCGGCCGCAGGTGCTCTTCCTCGACGAGCCGACCACCGGCCTCGACCCGCGCAGCCGCAACGAGCTGTGGGACATCGTGCGCGGCCTGGTCTCCGACGGGGTGACGGTGCTGCTCACCACGCAGTACCTGGAGGAGGCCGACCAGCTCGCCGGCGAGATCGCCGTCGTCGACCACGGCCGGGTGATCGCGCAGGGCACGCCCGAGGAACTGAAGGCCAGGACCGGCGGTCAGGTGCTCGCCGTCCGGCCCGCGGACGCCGCCGACCTGCCGACCGTGGTGGCCATCGCCGGCGAGGTGGTCCACGCCACCCCGGAGGTGGCCCAGAGCACCGTCACCGTGCCGGTGAACGACCCGGCCGTGCTGCCCGCCGTGGTGGGCCGCCTCGACGCCGCCGGCATCGCGGTCGCCGAGCTGGCCCTGCGCGGCTCCAGCCTGGACGAGGTGTTCCTCCAGCTGACCGGGCACCGCGCCGACGCCGACGCCCCTTCCGGGGCCGACCTGGAGAGGACCCCGGCATGACCGCCGCCACCCTGACCGCACCGGTCGCGCCGGGGCGCCGGCTCGGCCCCGCCGCCGGGCTGCGGCACACCTTGACCCTGGCCTGGCGCAGCCTGGTGCAGATCAAGCACAACCCGATGGAGCTGCTCGACCTGAGCATCCAGCCGGTGATGTTCGTGCTGCTGTTCACGTACGTGTTCGGCGGGGCGATCTCCGGCTCGCCCGGGGACTACCTGACCTTCGCGCTGCCGGGCATCATCGTGCAGAACGCCTTCTTCGCCACCATGACCACCGGGTTCGGGCTGAACAACGACCTCACCAAGGGCGTGTTCGACCGGCTCCGCTCGCTGCCCATCGCCCGCTGGGCGCCGCTGGCCGGGCGGATCCTCGCCGACACGGTCAAGCAGGCCTGGTCGGTGTCGCTGCTCGTCGGCGTCGGCGTGATCCTCGGCTTCCGCCTGGGCAACGGCCTGCCCGGCCTGCTCGGGGCGTTCGCCCTGCTGCTCGCGTTCTCGCTGGCCGCGTCGTGGATCTCGGTGCTGGTCGGCGTGCTCGTCAACGAGCCGGAGAAGGTGCAGATCTTCGGCTTCATGGTGATCTTCCCGCTGACCTTCACCAGCAACGCGTTCGTGCCGACCGAGACCATGCCCGGCTGGCTCCAGTCCTGGGTCGAGGTCAACCCGGTCACCATCCTGGCCGACGCGCTGCGCGGCCTGCTGGTCGGCGGGCCGGTGGCCGTGCCGGTGGTGCAGTCGCTGCTCTGGGCGGCCGTCCTCGCGGCGATCTTCGCCCCGCTCGCCGTGCGCGGGCTCCGGCGCCGGGTGTGACCCGCGGGCCGGCCGACGGCTAGACCTCGGGTCGGTCCTCTTCACGTGGCGGCTCGCCCTCGCGTCGGCGCAGGTCGTCCTCGCGTCGGCGCAGGTCCTCCTCCCAGCGGGTGAACAGCTCCTGGTCCTCCCGCCGGGAGCGCTCGCCGAGCGAGCGGAGGAACTCGGGGTCGTCGTCCGGGGCGACCGGGCGGGGCCGCTCGCGGGCCGGCAGGATCCGGCCCGTCGACGGCGCCCCGCCGGGCCGGCCCGGGGTGCGCTCGCGCCCGGCGGCGAACCAGGCGAGGGAGCCGAGCAGCGGGAAGAACAGGATGATCAGCACCCAGGCGATCCGGGGCAGGGCCTTGATCTCGCCCTCCTCGGCGGAGAGGCAGCTGATCAGCGCGCAGACCGCGAGGACGATCTGCACCACGAAGAGGAGGACGTACAACCGGGCCATGTGTCAATGATGGCGCACCGGGTCCCGTCAACCCAGCCCGCGCGCCGCCAGGAGCGCGCCGAGCAGCGCGTAGCCGGCGGTGGCCAGGGCGACCAGGGGCAGCGCCCGCCCGTAGCGGGCGGCCGGGCCGACGCCGGTCGCCCGCCACCAGCAGACCGCCAGCGCCGCGCCCCAGCCGAGCACGGCCAGCCCGGCGACGAGCGCGCCGAGCGTCCCGCCGGCGGGCGGGCCGGTGAGCGCCAGCCGCACGGTCAGCACCATGACCACCGTGAGCGCCAGCGCCGTGCGCCGCCAGGCCAGCCGGGTCCGCTCGGGTTGCAGCCCGGGGTCGCGCGCCGGCCGGCCCGGCGGCGTCCGCTGCGCGCCGGCGCTCACCGGCCGCCGACCGCCCGGGCCAGCACCGCCACCACCAGCAGCAGCGCGCCGAGGCCGACGGCGAGGGCGAGCACCGCCGGGAAGCGGGAGGCCGGCAGTTCCTCGCCGAGCCGGATCGCCCGCTCCGTACGCGCCCAGTGGTCGACCGCCCGGACCGCCACCGTTCCGCCGAGCAGCAGCAGCGCGACGGCGATCACCTCACGCAGGTGCGCCAGCGGCAGCGGCGGCAGGAACTGGGCGGCGGCGAGCCCACCCGCGACCAGCGCCAGCCCCGTACGCAGCCAGGCCAGGAAGGTCCGCTCGTTGGCCAGCGAGAACCGGTAGTCGGGGGTGCTGCCGACCGAGCGCAGTTCGCGCGGGTCGAACCATCGCCTGATCGCCTGCCACACGTGCCGATTATCCGCTTCCGTCCGGTCGTAGCCTGGAGCAGTGACGGATCTTGACGCGACGACGCTGCGGAACGCGTACGACCACCAGTTGCGGGCGTCGGTGCCCGACCCGCTGCCGGCGGGGGTGACCGTGGACCGGGACGGCCCGCTGGTCCGCATCGTCGGCCTCGACCACGGCGGCTTCCTCACCTACCGCGATCTCGACGGGCTGACCGGCGCGGCGCTGGACGGGCTGATCGCCCGGCAGGTGGAGTTCTTCCGGGCGCGCGGCGAGTCGGTGGAGTGGAAGTGGCACGGCCACGACGAGCCGGCGGACCTGCCGGAGCGGTTGCGCGCCGCCGGGTTCGTGCCGGAGGAGCCGGAGACCGTCGTGATCGGCCCGGTCGCGCCGCTCGCGGCCGCGCTCCCGGTCGTCCCCGAGGGCGTACGCCTGCGCGAGGTGACCAGCCGCGCGGACCTGGACCGGATCGTGGCGATGGAGGAGGCGGTCTGGAACGCCG
This sequence comes from Micromonospora sp. NPDC023814, assembly GCF_040639595.1. Taxonomy (NCBI): domain Bacteria; kingdom Bacillati; phylum Actinomycetota; class Actinomycetes; order Micromonosporales; family Micromonosporaceae; genus Micromonospora; species Micromonospora sp. NPDC023814. The sequence continues at coordinate 26,544 of NZ_JBFAAF010000021.1, read as the reverse complement.
ACCGCAGCCACCTGGCCACCGGGCTGGAGAAGGAGATCGCGGCGGACCCGCAGTCGATCACGGTGGTGGTGGCCGAGGCGGGCGACGAGGTGGTGAGCGCGGGTTGGGTGCGCTACGTGCCGGGAACCGGGTTCGCCACCCTGTGGGGCGGCTCGACCCTCGCCCCGTGGCGCCGCCGGGGCATCTACCGGGCGCTGGTCACCTACCGGGCCCGGCTCGCCGCCCAGCGCGACCGGACGCTGCTCCAGGTGGACGCCTCCGACGAGAGCCGGCCGATCCTCCAGCGGCTCGGCCTCGTCCCGGTCACGACGACCATCCCGTACGTCTACACTCCGTGATCATGGAGCAGCGGTTGACGGCCGAGGAGCGGCTGACCCTCAAGACGGGCGCGTTCGGGGCGGTGTTCCTGGTGGCCAACGCCGATCCGGGGATGCTCGCCCTGTTCCGGGAGAGCTTCGCCGCCTCCGCCGCGATGGCCGACACGAGTGGGATCGTGAAGGAGGCGCTGACCACCGGGCCGCTGCCGAAGCTGCCCCGGGACTCGGCGCTGGAGATCGAGGCGGTGGTGCTGCCGGCGCTGGGCCGCTCCGTCGAGGTCCTGCGCGAGAAGTCGCCGCAGGACGTGGCGGTCTACCGCGAGGTGGTGCTGTCCGCCGCCGAGCGGGTGGCCGGGGCGCACCGGGGGGTGGCTCCGGCCGAGGCGGCGGTCATCGAGCGGATCAGGGGCGCGCTGGCTCAGTCGGCGTGAGCCGGTCCGCCGGCGCGGGCGTGCGCCGGCCCGGCGACCAGAGCGCCCGGACGGTGGCGCGTACGCACCGGTCGCGGACCCGGCCGCAGGCGCAGCGGTACGCCTCGGGGCGCGCCCGGCGACAGGGGCGCCGCGGCGGGTCGTGCGGCGTGGCGCTGGAAGATTCTGACATTTCGCGACACCTCCCGATTTGCCAGATTACCCGCCCGGCGGCCTGCCGTGAGCTGTGTCACCCTGAGGTCGCCGGAGCTCGATGCTACTGGCAGGTAACATTGCGCCGTGGGCAACTGCACAGCAGCCCGTGGTTGACCGATCGTTAAGTCACGCGGGAGGCTGCGCCCGTGACCGGGCGAGTGATCGCTACACCAAACAGGAGGGTCGTCGAAGCGCGATGAACATCGTCGTACTCGTCAAGCAGGTGCCCGATTCGGGCGCGGACCGCAACCTGCGCACTGACGACAACACCGTCGACCGCGGTTCGGCGAACAACGTCATCAACGAGATGGACGAGTACGCCATCGAAGAGGCGTTGAAGATCAAGGAGGCCCACGGCGGCGAGGTCACCGTCCTGACCATGGGTCCGGAGCGGGCGACCGAGTCGATCCGCAAGGCGCTCTCCATGGGCCCCGACAAGGCCGTGCACGTCGTGGACGAGGCCCTGCACGGGTCCTGCGCCGTGGCCACCTCGAAGGTGCTCGCCGCCGCGCTCGGCCAGCTGAACGCCGACCTGGTGCTCTGCGGCGCCGAGTCGACCGACGGCCGGGTGCAGGTGATGCCGCACATGATCGCCGAGCGGCTGGGCGTCGCGGCGCTGACCGGCGCCCGCAAGCTCACCGTCGACGGCGCCACCCTGACCGTCGAGCGGCAGACCGAGGAGGGCTACGAGGTGGTCACCGCCGCCACCCCCGCCGTGGTCTCCGTCTGGGACACCATCAACGAGCCGCGCTACCCGTCCTTCAAGGGCATCATGGCCGCGAAGAAGAAGCCGGTGCAGACGCTCTCCCTGGGTGACCTCGGCGTCGCCCCGGCCGAGGTGGGCTTCGAGGGCGCGACCAGCGCCGTGCTGGAGCACACCAAGCGCCCGCCGCGCTCCGGCGGCGCGAAGATCACCGACGAGGGCGACGGCGGCGTCAAGCTGGTCGAGTTCCTCGCCACCGAGAAGTTCGTGTGAGAGGTCTGGACATGTCTGAGGTTCTCGTCGTCGTCGAAGCCACCCGGGAATTCGGCGTCAAGAAGGTCACCCTGGAGATGCTCACCCTCGCCCGCGAGCTGGGCACGGCGAGCGCGGTCGTGCTCGGCGGCCCCGGCGCCGCCGAGGCGCTGAGCGCCAAGCTGGGCGAGTACGGCGCGGAGAAGATCTACGCCGCCGAGGGTGACGACATCGACGGCTACCTGGTGGCCCCCAAGGCCACCGTCGTGGCCGAGCTGGTCAAGCGGGTGCAGCCCGCGGCCGTGCTGCTCGCCTCGTCCCAGGAGGGCAAGGAGATCGCCGCCCGCCTGGCCGTCAAGCTGGACAACGGCATCCTGACCGACGTGGTCGACCTGGCCGCCGACGGCACCGCCACCCAGGTGGCCTTCGCCGGCTCGACCATCGTCAAGTCCAAGGTCACCCGCGGCCTGCCGCTGGTCACCGTCCGGCCGAACTCGGTCAACCCGACCCCGGCGGCCGCCACCCCGGCCGTCGAGCAGCTCACCGTGTCGGTCACCGACGCCGACAAGCTGGCCAGGGTCGTCGACCGCGTCGCCGAGCAGAAGGGCTCCCGCCCCGAGCTCACCGAGGCCGGCGTCGTCGTCTCCGGCGGTCGCGGCGTCGGCAACGCCGACAACTTCAAGCTGGTCGAGGAACTGGCCGACCTGCTCGGCGGCGCCGTCGGCGCGTCCCGCGCGGCCGTCGACTCCGGCTTCTACCCGCACCAGTTCCAGGTGGGCCAGACCGGCAAGACCGTCTCCCCGCAGCTCTACGTCGCGCTCGGCATCTCCGGTGCCATCCAGCACCGGGCCGGCATGCAGACCTCGAAGACCATCGTCGCGGTCAACAAGGACGGCGAGGCGCCGATCTTCGAGCTGGCCGACTTCGGCGTGGTGGGCGACCTGTTCAAGGTCGTCCCGCAGGCCGCGGAGGAGATCCGCAAGCGCAGGTGAGCTGACGCCCGCCCGCACCCGGGCCGGGAACCGCGCGGCGGTTCCCGGCCCGTCGCTGTCCGGCCCCGACCGGGAAGGATCGGGACCGACGACGCCATCGGGCACGGCCTGACCGCGGGTGGGGAGCTGATCGGCGGGCCGGGGAGCTGAGCCGGCCCGCCGATCAGCCCGTCAGGGGCCCTCGGCACGCTCTCGCGGGGGCCGTGGGCTGTCGGACGCCTCGGCGGAAACGTCGACAACCGAGTATGCCTGACGGTCGACGTCCGGTGGCAACAGCAGCCGCTCGTCCGACCCGTCGCCGAGCACCCCGACCGGGAACATCCGTGTGTCGCGCGGGCCGGTAGTACCCCGCGACGTCCGAGAGATTCGTGACGTGCGGGTACGGGGTCCCACCGCCCCCGTGGGTTGGACGGCGTACTCCGGCCTCCGTCCGGTCCGGGGCCGGTCGTTAGGCTGAGCCGTGATGGCATACCTGGATCACGCGGCGACGACTCCGATGCTCGACGAGGCACTGGAGGCGTACGTCGCCACCGCCCGCGAGGTCGGCAACGCGTCCTCGCTGCACGCGTCGGGCCGCCGTGCCCGGCGGCGGGTGGAGGAGTCGCGGGAGCGGGTGGCCGCCGCGCTGGGCGCCCGCCCCTCCGAGGTCGTCTTCACCGGCGGCGGGACCGAGAGTGACAACCTCGCGGTCAAGGGCATCTTCTGGGCACGGCGGGGGGCCGACACCCGGCGGGACCGGGTGGTCTCCAGCGCGGTCGAGCACCACGCGGTGCTCGACGCGGTGGACTGGCTGGCCGACCACGAGGGAGCCCGGGTGGGCTGGCTCTCCGTGGACGCCAGCGGCCGGCTCAGCCCCGACGAGCTGCGCGCCGAGCTGGCCGAGCACGGTCAACGGGTCGCGGTGGTGACCGCGATGTGGGCCAACAACGAGGTGGGCACCGTGCAGCCGGTCGCCGACCTGGCCGCGGTCGCCGCCGAGCACGGGGTGCCGTTCCACACCGACGCGATCCAGGCGGTCGGGCAGGTGCCGGTGGACTTCGCCGCCAGCGGGGTCGCCGCGCTGACCGTGACCGGGCACAAGCTCGGCGGGCCGACCGGGGTGGGCGCCCTCGTGCTCGCCCGCGACGTACCGGCCACCCCGCTGCTGCACGGCGGCGGCCAGGAGCGCGACGTGCGCTCCGGCACCCTCGACACCGCCGGCATCGTCGCCTTCGCCGTCGCCGTGGAGGCGGCGGTCAAGGGCCAGCAGGAGTACGCGGCCCGGATCGCCGCGCTCCGCGACGACCTGGTCGAGCGGGTCCGGCAGGCGGTTCCCGAGGTGGTCTTCAACGGCGACCCCACGGGCCGGCTGCCGGGCAACGCGCACTTCTCCTTCCCCGGCTGCGAGGGAGACGCCCTGCTGCTCCTGCTGGACGCCCAGGGCATCGCCTGCTCGACCGGCTCGGCCTGCTCCGCCGGGGTAGCTCAGCCGTCCCACGTGTTGCTGGCCATGGGTGCCGACGACGACCGCGCGCGCTCCTCGCTGCGCTTCACCCTCGGCCACACCAGCACGCCCGCCGACGTCGACGCCCTCATCGCCGCGCTCCCGGCCACCGTCGAACGCGCCCGCCGCGCCGCCGCCCTCCGCACCCCCCGCTGACCCCCACCCTCACCCACCCCACCGCCCCACCGCCGCCCCACCGCCACCCCACCGCCACCCCACCGCCACCCCGCCCGGTCGCGCTCGCGATCTTGTACTTTCGGCCCCTTGATCGCGGTGTTCGCCCCGTTTGCCGGGGCGACAACTGCAAGATCGCGCGGCGGGGGGACGTTGGCGGCAGGGCGGGGAGGTCGGGCGGGGTGGGGGCGGAGATAGGCTCGGTGGGGTGAAGGGAGTGGGCCGGTGAGGGTGTTGGCGGCGATGTCCGGCGGGGTCGACTCGGCGGTCGCGGCGGCGCGGGCGGTGGAGGCGGGGCACGACGTGACCGGCGTGCACCTGGCGCTGGCGCGCAATCCGCAGACGTACCGCACCGGCGCGCGCGGCTGCTGCACGCTGGAGGACTCCCGCGACGCCCGGCGCGCCGCCGACGTGATCGGCATCCCGTTCTACGTCTGGGACATGGCCGACCGTTTCCATGAGGACGTGGTGGACGACTTCGTCGCCGAGTACGCGGCGGGCCGTACGCCGAACCCCTGCCTGCGCTGCAACGAGAAGATCAAGTTTGCGGCGGTGCTGGACCGGGCGGTGGCCCTGGGCTTCGACGCCGTGGTCACCGGCCACCACGCCCGGCTCGGGGCGGACGGGCTGCTGCGCCGCAGCGTCGACGTGGCCAAGGACCAGTCGTACGTCCTCGCGGTGCTCACCCGCGAGCAGCTCGACCGGTCGGTCTTCCCGCTCGGGGACTCGACGAAGGCGCAGGTCCGCGAGGAGGCCGCCCGGCGGGGGCTGGCGGTGGCCGACAAGCCCGACTCGCACGACATCTGCTTCATCGCCGACGGCGACACCCGCGGCTTCCTCGCGCAGCGCCTCGGCGAGGCGCCCGGCGACGTGGTGGACGCGACGACCGGCGCTGTGGTGGGCAGCCACGCCGGCGCGTACGCGTACACCGTCGGGCAGCGGCGCGGTCTGCACCTGGACCGGCCGGCGCCGGACGGCCGTCCCCGGTACGTGCTCTCCATCACGCCGAAGACCAACACGGTGACGGTCGGCCCGGCGGAGGCCCTCGAGGTCTCCCGGGTGCGCGCCGAGCGTCCGGTGTGGACGGGCGGGCCCCGCCCGGACGCCCCGCTGGAGTGCGAGGTGCAGTTGCGGGCGCACGGCGACGTGGTGCCGGCGACGGTCGAGGTGAGCGCCGACGGCCTCCGCGCCGAGCTGCGACGCCCGGTGCGCGGGGTCGCCGCCGGCCAGGCGATCGTCGCCTACCGGCCGGACCCGGCCGGCGACGTCGTGCTCGGCTCCGCCACCATCGCCGGCTGAGCGGTCCGACCGGATAGTCTTCGGCCGTGACAGATCAGGCGTGGCCCTGGCCGGCCGGTGCGGCGACCGGCATCGGTTCCCTCCCCGGCACCGACATCGCCGAGGCGCAGCGGATCGTCCTCGGCGAGCTTCCCGCGCTGCCGCACCTGCCGGAGCTGCCGGCCCGCGGTCCCGGCGCCGACCTGGTCGGCCGGACCGCCGGCCTGCTGGTCGAGCTGCCGGTCGAGCTGTACGCCGCGCGCTGGCGGATCGCGCCCCGCCCGGGGCGGGACCTGCGCCGCGCCCGCGACCTGATGGAACGCGATCTCGACCAGCTCGCCGAGCAGGCCGAGGAGTACGCGGGACCGGTGAAGATCCAGGCGGGTGGCCCGTTCACCCTGGCCGCGTCCCTGGAGCTGCCGATCGGGGGCCGGATGCTGCGGGATCCCGGCGCGGTCCGGGACCTCACGGGTTCGCTCGCGGAGGGGTTACGCGCGCACGTCGCGGCGGTCGTCCGCCGGCTGCCGCACGCCACCGTGCTGCTCCAGCTCGACGAGCCGTCGCTGCCGGCCGTGCTCGCCGGGCGGGTGCCCACCGAGAGCGGGTTCGGCGCGTACCGGGCCGTGGAGCCGGGCGTCGCCGGGTCGCTGCTGCGCACGGTCGTCGAGGCGGCCGGCGTGCCGGTCCTGGTGCACTGCTGCGCGCCGGACGTGCCGCTGGAGCTGATCCGCGCCACGGGCGCCGCCGGCGTGGCCCTCGACCTCGACCTCGTCACCGACCTGGACCCGCTGGGCGAGGCGATCGACGCCGGGTTCGGGCTGCTGGCCGGCGCCGCGCCGACCCGGCCGCCGGCCGCCGGTCGCGCGCCCACCTCGGCGCAGGTCGCCGACCGGGTACGCCAGCTCTGGGACCGCCTCGGCTTCCCGCGCCGGCGGCTCGCCGAGCAGGTCGTGGTCACCCCGGCGTGCGGCCTCGCCAACGCGACCCCGCAGTACGCCCGCGCGGTGCTCGCCGCCTGCCGGGACGCGGGACGGCGGCTCGCCGAGGACTGAGGTTTCCCGTCGTACGGGCGGGGCAGGATGCTCGGCATGATTGGAAAGTTGCGCACAGTGGTGATCGACTGCCCCGACCCCCGGGCCCTGGCCGACTTCTACTCCGAGCTGCTGGGTCTGCCGCTGGACGTCGACGCCAGCGACGACGGTTGGGTGGTGATCTCCGGCTCCGGGCACCGGCTCGCCTTCCAGAAGGCACCCGACCTGCGCCCGCCGACGTGGCCCGACCCAGAGCGCCCCCAGCAGTTCCACCTGGACGTCGAGGTGGACGACGTGGAGGCGGCCGAGAAGCGGGTGCTGGCGCTCGGCGCCCGGCGGCTGCCGGGGGAGGGCGACGACTTCCGGGTCTACGCCGACCCCGCCGGTCACCCGTTCTGCCTGGTCTTCTTCGACTGAGTCGTCCGCCGGCCGGACCCCGTCCGTCTGCCGCACGGGCTCGGCGGGCCGCGGCGGTGGTGCGGGTTGCGGCCGGGCGGCATGATCGCGGGAATGATCGACACCTCGCTCCGGCGGGCCGCCGGCTCGCTCTTCGGCCTCGCCTACGGTGACGCGCTGGGCAAGCCGACCGAGTTCCTCACCGTCGCCGAGATCGTCCGCCGCTACGGCCCGGCCGGCCCGCGCGAGCTCGCCGGCCACCCGGCACTGGTGACCGACGACACCCAGATGGCGCTGGCCGTCGGCTGGGCGCTGCACGACGCCCCGGCGCTGACGCCCGAGGCGGTCGAGCCGCTGCTGCGGCAGCGCTTCCTCGACTGGGCGGCGAGCCCGGAGAACAACCGGGCGCCGGGCATGACCTGCCTGCGCGCCTGCGCCGAACTCGGGCGAGGTGTGCGCTGGCAGGAGGCGACGGTCGCCGGCTCGAAGGGCTGCGGGGCGAACATGCGGGTCACCCCGGTCGGTCTGCTCGACGTCGACCTGGACACTCTCGCCGGGCTGTCCCAGCTCCAGGCGGGGCTGACCCACGGGCACCCGACCGGCCTGGCGGCCAGCGAGCTGACCGCGTACGCCGTGCGGCTGCTGCGCGCCGGCGCGGCGCCGGCGGACCTGCCGCGCCTGCTCGCCGACCGGGCCCGCGACCAGCGGCGCGTCTACCGCGCCGACTGGCTCGGCGACCTCTGGCAGCGCCCCGGCGTGGACACGCCGGAGGACTTCATCGCCCGCGGCTGGGACGAGTGCCTGGCGGTCCTCGGCCGCCTCGACGCCGCGCTCGCCGACCCCGACGACGGCGGCGACCCGTGCCGGCACACCGGCGAGGGCTGGATCGCCGAGGAGGCGCTGGCCACCGCGCTGTTCTGCGCGATCCGGCACGCCGACGACCCGGTTGCCGCGCTGGCCCGGGGCGCCACCACCGCCGGCGACTCCGACTCGATCGCCGCGCTGGCCGGCGCCTTCGTCGGCGCGGCCCTGGGCATGCCGGCCTGGCCCGACGCCTGGTCCGCCCGCATCGAGTACGCCGACCAGCTCCACACCCTCGCCCGCGCCTGGGACTGACCTGTCCCGCCGTCCGAGAGCCGGCTGGACGGCGCCTTCCGTCGGGCCATCCGAGAGCCGGCTGGACGGCGCCTCCCGTCGGGCCGTGCGAGCGCCGGCCGGGCGGCGCGAGGTCAGGCGCCGGGGAGGTGGGGCAGGCGGCGGATGCGGCGCCACAGGGCGGGGTCGCAGGCGCCGGCGTGGCGGGAGAAGTCGGCCAGCGGAACACGGGCGGGCTCGGCCAGGTCGACGAAGCTGTCGTGGTCGGCGCCGGGGTCCCACTCCCGGGTCGGGATGCGGACGTGGTCGTCCCGACCGCTCTTGTCCTGGCTGGTGATCTTCAGGACGTCGGCGCCCCGGGCGTCGGCGCGCAGCACCAGGCAGGGCCGCACCTTCGAGCCGGTGCCGTCGGCGTACGGGACGTCGGCCCACCAGATCTCGCCGGGGCGCGGCGCGCCGGCGGGCGCCCGTTCGGCGGTACGCGGCCGGGGTGGCGCGGTCGACCGGCCCGGCCCGCCCGGCGACGCGGTGCCGCGGCCGGGCCGGGTGCGCGCGCGTTCCCGTCGGCGCGGGGCGCCGTCACGGGCACCGCGCCGCCACTCGCTCCACGCCCAGCCGGCCGCCACGGCCAGCGCGACCGCCGCCGCCCAGAGCAGCCATTCCGGCATCCGTACCTCCGCCTCGACAGTTGGTGCGGCGCGGACGCCGCAGGTGGCGGGCCCCCTGGCGCAGCCCGCGGTCCGGCGATCCTCGCACGTCGGCGGCCCTGTCGCCGCTCGGGCGTGGCGGGTGGCCGGCGGATTGTCCCACCGGACCGATACGGTGCCGGGGTAGCGGAATCACGGGAGGTCGCACGGTGTCCGAGGAAGCCATCGCTCAGCAGGTCACTCCGGCGCAGGAGGCGGCGGCCGGCGCCGAGCCGACCCCGGAGGCCCGGGAGCGGCACGCCACGCTCAGCCAGGAGCTGACGGACCACCAGTACCGCTACTACGTGCTGGACGCGCCGACCATCTCCGACGCCGATTTCGACCGGCAGTTGCGGGAGCTGGCAGCGTTGGAGGAGCGGTTCCCGGCGCTGCGCACCCCCGAGTCGCCGACCCAGCGGGTCGGCGGCACCTTCTCCACCGACTTCACCCCGGTCGCCCACGCCGAGCGGATGCTCTCCCTCGACAACGCCTTCGCCGACGAGGAGCTGGCGGCCTGGGCCGAGCGGGTCGAGCGGGACGCGGGCGGGCCGGTGGCCTACCTGTGCGAGCTGAAGGTCGACGGGCTCGCCATCAACCTCACCTACGAGCGCGGGCGGCTGGTCCGGGCGGCGACCCGGGGCGACGGCCGCACGGGCGAGGATGTCACCGCCAACGTGCGCAGCATCGCCGACGTGCCGGGTCAGCTCAGCACGTCGGCCGAGTTCCCCGACATCCCGGAGTTCGTGGAGGTGCGGGGCGAGATCTACTTCCCGGTGGCCGCCTTCGCCGACCTCAACGCCGGGCTGGTCGAGCAGGGCAAGGCCCCGTTCGCCAACCCGCGCAACGCCGCCGCCGGCAGCCTGCGCCAGAAGGATCCGCGGATCACCGCCTCCCGGCCGCTGCGCCTGGTGGTGCACGGCTTCGGTGCCCGCCGTGGCTTCCAGCCGGTGACGCAGTCCGAGTCCTACGCGGCCCTGAAGGCGTGGGGGCTGCCGACCAGCGACCGCTGGCGGGTGGTGCCCGACCTGGCCGGCGTCGCGGAATACATCGCCCACTACGCCGCGCACCGGCACGACGTCGAGCACGAGATCGACGGCGTGGTGGTCAAGGTCGACCCGGTCTCCATCCAGGGCCGGCTCGGCTCGACCAGCCGGGCGCCGCGCTGGGCGATCGCCTTCAAGTACCCGCCGGAGGAGGTGAACACGAAGCTGCTCGACATCGACGTCGAGGTCGGACGCACCGGCCGGGTCACGCCGCGGGCCGTGCTCCAGCCCGTCAAGGTGGCCGGCTCCACCGTCGCGTACGCCACCCTGCACAACGCGCGGGAGGTCGAGCGCAAGGGCGTCCTGATCGGCGACACCGTGGTGCTGCGCAAGGCCGGCGACGTGATCCCCGAGGTGCTCGGCCCGGTGGTCGACCTGCGCCCCGCCGACGCCCGGCCGTTCGTCATGCCCACCACCTGCCCGGCCTGCGGCTCGCCACTGGCGCCCGCGAAGGAGGCGGACGTCGACATCCGGTGCCCCAACTCCCGCACCTGCCCCGGGCAGCTGCGGGAGCGGGTCTACCACCTCGCCGGCCGCAAGGTGTTCGACATCGAGGCGCTCGGTTACAAGGGTGCGGCGGCGCTGCTCGACGCGCACGTCATCACCGACGAGGGCGACCTGTTCTCCCTCGACGAGAAGCAGCTCGCCCAGTCGCCCTTCTTCGTCAACAAGGACGGCACCCTCGGCAGCAACGCCCACAAGCTGCTGGACAACCTGGCCGTGGCGAAGGAACGCGACCTGTGGCGGGTGCTGGTGGGCCTGTCCATCCGGCACGTCGGCCCCACCGCCGCGCAGGCGCTCGCCCGGCACTTCCGCTCCGTCGAGGCGATCGACCGGGCCACCGAGGACGAGCTCTCCTCGGTCGACGGCGTCGGGCCGACGATCGCCGCGAGCATCCGGGAGTGGTTCGCCGTCGACTGGCACCGCGAGGTCGTTCGCAAGTGGGCCGAGGCCGGCGTACGGATGGCCGAGGAGGCGGTCGACGAGGGGCCGCGTCCGCTGGAGGGGCTCACCGTCGTGGTGACCGGCACGCTGGCCGGATTCAGCCGTGACCAGGCGTCCGAGGCGATCCAGAGCCGGGGCGGCAAGGTGAGCGGGTCGGTCTCCAAGAAGACCTCCTTCGTGGTCGTGGGCGACAACCCGGGTTCCAAGGCGGACAAGGCGGCCAGCCTCAAGGTGCCCGTCCTCGACGAGGCGGGCTTCCAGGTGCTGTTGGACGAGGGCCCGGACGCGGCCCGGGAGGTCGCCCGCACCGAGGAGTGACGGCGGGCCGGCGGGAAGCCGCCGGGGCGTGGGGGCGGGGAAGCCGCCCGGGCGGGCGCGCGGGCGGACGGTCCGCGGTGTCGTCGGTGGGCGTCGCCGCGGGCGGCTTGCGGGGACTGGCCCGGATACCAACTTAATTACGACTACGACCGATTCGCGACTGTCGTGTCGGGCATTGCACCACCGAGGGCGTTTCATTGACGGCACGGCGTGCCAGCGGGTCACGCCTTGTGGATTGAGCCCCCCGGGAGGTGTGATGGAGGCCGCCGACCTGCGAAACTCCGTTCCGCCCGGCCGGGGACGCCCGTTCTTCGTCTTCGTCTGGTCGGTCGTCGCGCTGGCCGTGCTGCTCTGCGTACGCCCGCTGCTCGCCCTCCCGGAGGAGCTGCCGGAGCTGCCGGCGGCGTTCTGGGTGATGGCGGCCCTCGCCGTCGGCTGCGACGCGCGCCCGTTCGTGCCGCCCGGGCGCCGGCAGACCTCGGCGGTCTTCCCGTCCACCTGCTTCACCTTCGCGATCCTGCTCGGCTGGGGGTTCGGCCCGGCGGTCGCCGTGCAGGCGGTGGCCGTCGTCGTCTCCGGCTGGCGGATGGGGCACGCCCCCTGGCGGACGGCCTTCAACGCCGGCCAGTACGCCTGCGCCCTGGCCGCCGCGTACGTGGTCACCTGGCTCGGGCCCGGCGGCATCTTCGACGGCGGCCCGCTGCGCTGGACGGACGTGGCCGCCGTGGGCGGCGCGACGGTGGCCTGGTTCGCCGTCAACTACGCGCTGGTGAGCGCCGCCGTCCGGCTGCGCTTCGGCGACCGCTGGTGGCCCAGCCTGCGGCAGGGGGTGGGCTTCGAGCTGCTCTCCACCGGCTCGCTGCTGCTGCTCGCCCCGGTGCTGGTCGCCGCGGCCCGGGCCAGCGCGGCGCTGATCCCGCTGGTGCTGGTGCCGCTGTTCGCCGTCTACCGGATGGCCCGGCTCAGCGTGGAGCAGCAGCAACTGGCCTCACTGGACCCGCTCACCGGCCTGCCCAACCGCAAGGCGCTGCTGGCCGAGGTCGGCGAGCAGGTGCACCTGCACGCCGAACGGGCAACCCGCGGCGAGCCCGGTGCCCACCTGGCGCTGCTCCTGATCGACCTCGACCGGTTCAAGAACGTCAACGACGCCCTCGGGCACGCGGTGGGTGACCGGCTGCTGGTCGAGGTGAGCGCCCGGCTGACCGGTGTGGCCGGGGAGGACATGGTGGCCCGGCTGGGCGGGGACGAGTTCGCCATCGTGATGACCGGGCTGGCCGACGTCGGCGAGGCCCGGGACCTCGCCGACCGGGTGGTCCGCGCGCTGGCCGAGCCGGTTCCCCTGGACGGGCTGCCGCTCGACGTGGGCGGCTCCATCGGCATCGCGCTCTTCCCCGAACACGGCGAGGACTTCGCGACCCTGATGCGCCACGCCGACGTGGCGATGTACGACGCCAAGCACCGCAACGACACCGTGGCGGTCTACGCGGCCGAGTCGGACCACAACTCCGCCGAGCGGCTGGGCCTCCTCGCGGACCTGCGCCGGGTGCTGGAGTCCGGCCGCCCGGCCGGCGCGCCACCGGCGACGCGGGCCGGGCTCCCGCCTGAGGACGCCGCGCGGGCCGGGCTCCCGGCGGGGGAAGGCACGCCGGCCGGCCTACCGGCCGGGGAAGGCGCGCGGGCCGGGCTCCCGGGCGACGGCGACGGGCCGCAGGGGGCGGCCGACCGGACCGTGGCCGGTGGGGCCCGGGCCGAGGGGGGCGGTGACCTCGCCGGCGCCAATGGTGCCGCCGCGACGGCACCGGCCACGCCGACGATGGGCGCGCGGGGCGGGGACGGCGCGGAACTTCCGGCCGACGCGGCGGGTCTGCGCCCCGACGCCGGATCCGGCCGCTGGCGGTTGCGCCGCCGCCGGCAGCGGACCGAGCCGCCGCACACCGACGAGTTGATCAACCGGATCGTCACCGCCGCCGACCCGATCCGCCGTCGGGCGGCGGCATCGCCCGAGACCGGCCCGGACCGGGGCGACGGCCCCGGCCGCCGCGAGCACGCCGGTCGGCCCGGCGGCGAGACCGGCGTCGCCGTACGCCGGCAGGGCACGACCGGCGACGGCGGCCGGCGCGGCGACCGCGACCCGGCGGGCCGGCGGGGTGGCGGGCAGGACGCGGCCCGGCGGCGGGGCGCGGACCCCGGGCCGGCTCGGGGGCGGGACGCGGAGCTGGACCCGGCCGCCGACGCGGGCGAGATCACCATGTACTACCAGCCGCAGGTCGCGATCGCGACCGGTGAGGTGGTCGGCGTGGAGGCGCTGCTGCGCTGGCGGCACCCCCGCCGGGGGATGGTGGACCCGGAGGAGCTGATCCGGGTCGCCGAGCAGAGCGCGGTGATGCGGCTGCTGACCCGGCGGGTGGTGGACGACGTGGTGGAACAGCTCGCCAAGTGGTCGGCCGCCGGGATCGCCGTGCCGGCGGCGCTCAACGTCAGCGTGCGGGACCTGCACACCGGCGAGATCGCCGACCAGATCGCCGATCGGCTCGCCCGGTACGGCGTGCCGCCGCAGCGGCTGCAACTGGAGATCACCGAGGGGGCGCTGATGGCCGATCCCCGCCGGGTGCTGGCCACCATCTCCCGCCTGCACCGGATCGGGGTGGGCATCGCGTTGGACGATTTCGGCACCGGGTACTCGTCGTTGCAGCACCTGCGTCGGCTGCCGCTGTCCGAGGTGAAGGTGGACCGCTCCTTCGTGCTGGGGATGGCCGAGGACGCCGACGACGCGGCGATCGTGCGGTCGACGATCGAGCTGGCCAAGGCGCTCGGGCTGCGGGTGGTCGCCGAGGGCGTGGAGGACGAGCGCACCTGGCGCATGCTGCACGCCGCCGGCTGCGACGCCGCGCAGGGCTGGTTCTACGCCCGACCGATGCCGGCCGAGGAACTCGTCGCCTGGCTGGCCCGCTACCGCCCGGTCCGCCCGACCCCCAGCCCCGACGCGGAGATCCCCCGCCGGCACGCCCGCTGAGCCCACCGCCCGCCGAGCCCGCCGCCGGGATGCCTCCCACGGGGCGGCGGCCCGGCGCGCCGCGCCCATAGGGGGAGTCGGGGACGCGCCGCCGGGACGGAACAATAGACTCGCTCCGGTCACCGCGCGTCACGCACATCGCCGCGCGGCCGGCACCGGCCCGACCGGCAACACCGTCACGAAGGGGGCACCGATGGCCGCCATCTCCCGCGAGGAGGTCGCGCACCTGGCGCGACTGTCGCGGCTCGCCGTCACGGAGGAGGAGCTGGACACCTTCGCCGGCCAGCTCGACGTGATCCTCCAGGCGGTCGCGCAGGTCGGCGAGGTCACCGCGGCGGACATCCCGCCGACCTCGCACTCGGTGCCGCTGACCAACGTCCTGCGGGACGACGTCGTGGTGCCCGGGCTGACCCCGGAGGAGGCGCTGTCGGGCGCGCCCGACGCCGAGGAGCAGCGGTTCCGCGTACCGCGGATCCTGGACGAGGATGTGGCGTCATGAGCGAGCGGATCACCAGGCCCGGTGTGTCCGGCGCGCAGGACGCCGGTGAGCGAAGCGAGGCGGCGGCATGAGTGACCTGACCAGACTGACCGCGACGGAGATCGCGGGGCTCGTCGCCGCCGGCGAGACCTCCGCCGTCGAGGTCACGCGGGCGCACCTGGACCGGATCGCCGCCGTGGACGACCGGGTGCACGCGTTCCTGCACGTCGACAGCGAGGGCGCGCTCGCCGCCGCCCGCGAGGTGGACGCCCGCCGCGCCGCCGGCGAGGAGCTGGGCCCGCTGGCCGGCGTGCCGGTCGCGGTGAAGGACGTGCTGACCACCAAGGGCGTGCCGACCACCGTCGGGTCGAAGATCCTGGAGGGCTGGCGCCCGCCGTACGACTCGACGATCGTGCAGCGGCTGCGCGCCGCCGGCACGGTGATGCTCGGCAAGACCAACATGGACGAGTTCGCCATGGGCTCCTCCACCGAGTACTCGGCGTACGGCCCGACGCACAACCCGTGGGACCTGAGCCGCATCCCGGGCGGCTCCGGCGGCGGCAGCGCCGCGGCCCTCGCGGCGTACGAGGCGCCGCTGGCGATCGGCTCCGACACCGGCGGCTCGATCCGCCAGCCCGGCGCGGTCACCGGCACCGTCGGCGCGAAGCCGACCTACGGCGGCACCTCCCGCTACGGCCTGGTGGCGTTCTCCTCCTCGCTGGACACCCCCGGCCCGTGCGCCCGTACGGTGCTGGACGCCGCGCTGCTGCACGAGGTGATCGGCGGGCACGACCCGCGCGACTCCACCTCCATCCCGCAGCCGGTGCCGGACGTGGTGGCCGCCGCGAGGCAGGGCGCGACCGGTGACCTGACCGGTGTGAAGCTCGGCATCGTCACCCAGTTCACCGGCGAGGGCGCCGAGCCCGGCGTGCTGGCCGCGTTCCGCGAGTCGGTCGACGCGCTGACCAAGATGGGCGCCGAGATCGTCGAGGTCTCCTGCCCGAACTTCACGTACGCGCTGCCGGCGTACTACCTGATCGCCCCGAGCGAGTGCTCCTCCAACCTGGCCCGGTTCGACGGCGTCCGGTTCGGCCTGCGGGTCGGCGACGACGGCAACCGGTCGCTGGAGGAGGTCATGTCGCTGACCCGGGAGGCCGGCTTCGGCGCCGAGGTCAAGCGCCGGATCATGATCGGCACGTACGCGCTCTCGTCGGGCTACTACGACGCCTACTACGGGCAGGCGCAGAAGGTCCGGACCCTGATCACCCGGGACTTCACGGCCGCGTTCGAGCAGGTCGACGCGCTGATCTCGCCGACCACCCCGTTCGTGGCGTTCCCGATCGGGGCGCGCACCTCCGACCCGTACCAGATGTACCTGGCCGACCTGTTCACCATCCCGACCAACCTGTACGGCGGGCCGGGCATCTCGGTGCCGTGCGGGCTCTCCGACGGGCTGCCGGTCGGCTTCCAGATCATGGCCCCGACCATGGCCGACGACCGGATGTACCGGGTCGCCGCGGCGCTGGAGAGCGCGGTCGGCACGTTCACCCCACCGGCACTGTGAGGCAGGAGCTCAGATGACGACGACACTGCCCGCGTACGACGAGGTCGTCGCGCGCTACGAACCGGTGATCGGCCTGGAGACCCACGTCGAGCTGGGCACGAACACCAAGATGTTCTGCGGCTGCCCGACCGACTTCGGCGGCGCGCCGAACACCCGGGTCTGCCCGGTCTGCCTGGGTCTGCCCGGCTCGCTGCCGGTGGCCAACAGGGCCGCCATCGAGGCGACGATCCGGATCGGCCTGGCGCTGAACTGCTCGATCGCCGAGTGGTGCCGGTTCGCCCGGAAGAACTACTTCTACCCGGACATGCCGAAGGACTTCCAGATCAGCCAGTACGACGAGCCGCTGTGCTTCGAGGGCTACCTGGACGTCGAGGTGAACGGCGAGCTGGTGCGGATCGGCATCGAGCGGGTGCACCTGGAGGAGGACACCGGCAAGACGCTGCACGTCGGCGGCACCACCGGGCGAATCCACGGCGCCACCGAGTCGCTGGTCGACTACAACCGGGCCGGCATCCCGCTGGTGGAGATCGTCACCAAGCCGGTCCCCGGCACCGGCGCGTTGGCCCCCGAGGTGGCCCGCGCGTACGTCACCGAGCTGCGCGACGTGATCCGCTCGCTCGGCGTCTCCGACGTGCGGATGGAGGAGGGGTCGCTGCGCTGCGACGTCAACACCTCCCTCAACCTGCCAGGCGAGGAGTGGGGGACCCGGACGGAGACCAAGAACGTCAACTCGCTGCGGTCGGTCGAGCGGGCGGTCCGGTCGGAGATCATCCGCCAGGCGTCCGTGCTCGACGCGGGCGGCCGGATCACCCAGGAGACCCGGCACTTCCACGAGGACACCGGCGACACCACGCCCGGGCGGTCCAAGGAGACGGCGACCGACTACCGCTACTTCCCGGAGCCCGACCTGGTGCCGCTCGCGCCGGACACCGCCTGGGTCGCCGAGCTGAAGGCCGCCCTGCCCGAGCTGCCCCGGCTGCACCGCCGCCGGCTCCAGGAGCAGTGGGGCCTGTCGGACGCGGACATGCAGTCCGTGCTCAACGCCGGCGCGGTCGAGCTGATCGAGCAGACCGTCGCCGCCGGCGCGTCCCCGGCCGCGGCCCGCAAGTGGTGGCTGGGCGAGCTGTCCCGGCGCGCCAACGAGACCGGCCTTGAGCTGGCCGACGTCGGGGCCACCCCGGCGCAGGTCGCCGAGCTGCAGGGCCTGGTCGACGCCGGCAAGCTCAACGACAAGCTGGCCCGCAGCGTCCTGGAGGGCGTGGTGGCCGGCGAGGGCTCGCCGACCGAGATCATGACCAACCGGGGGCTGGAGGTCGTCTCCGACACCGGCGCGCTCACCGCCGCCGTGGACGAGGCGATCGCCGCCAACCCGGACATCGCCGAGAAGGTGCGCAGCGGCAAGGTCGCCGCGGCCGGCGCACTGGTCGGCGCGGTCATGAAGACCACCCGCGGCCAGGCCGACGCCAAGACCGTCCGCGAGCTGATCCTCTCCCGCCTCGGCGCCTGAGGTGTAAGGAAGGGCACCTTCCTAACGCATTTTGTATAGGAAGGGCCCCTTCCTTACACCCGAGCCGCCGCGTGCGTTCGTTGTGCGCGGCGGCTGCGTACCCGCGCAGTGCGGTTGAGTATCTGCGTAGTTCAGCTGCGTACCCGCGCAGTTCCCGCCCCCGACCGGCCGTCAACGGTGACGTGCCGGACCCCTGGAGCCGACCGTGAACCGAACCGACCTCGACGTCCTCGACGAGATCCAGCGGCGGGTGCTCTGGCTCGCCACCCGGATCGTCGACGCGGCCAACCACGACCGCGACACCGGCGACGGGGTGAAGGTGGGCGGGCACCAGGCGTCCAGCGCCTCGCTGGTCACCGCGATGACGGCGCTGTGGTTCGCGCACCTCGACGCCGAGGACCGGGTGGCGGTCAAGCCGCACGCCTCGCCGGTGTTCCACGCCATCCAGTACCTGCTCGGCAACCTAGACCGGTCGTACCTGACGAGGCTGCGGGCCCGGGGCGGGCTCCAGTCGTACCCGTCGCGCACCAAGGACCCGGACGAGGTGGACTTCTCCACCGGTTCCGTCGGGCTCGGCGCGGCGGCGCCGCTCTTCGCCGCCGCGACGCGGCGCTACGTCGACGCGCACTTCGGCGCCCGCCCGCACTCCCGGTTCGTCGCGCTGATCGGCGACGCCGAGCTGGACGAGGGGAACATCTGGGAGGCGGTCGCCGACCCGGCCACCACCGGCCTGGGCAACGTGATGTGGCTGGTCGACTTCAACCGGCAGTCGCTCGACCGGGTGGTGCCCGGGGTGCGGATCAACCAGTGGCGGGGCCAGTTCGAGGCCGCCGGCTGGCACGTGGTCGAGGTCAAGTACGGCCGCCGGCTCGCCGAGGCGTACGCCCGGCCGGGCGGGGAGCGGCTGCGCGACTGGATCGACGCGATGCCGAACGAGCAGTACCAGTCGCTGTTCGGGCTCGCCGGGCCGGCGCTGCGCAAGCAGTTCCTCGACGGCGCGCCGGACGGGATCGAGGCGTTCATCGCCGACATCGGCGACGACGAGCTGGGGCCGTTGGTCACCGACCTGGGCGGGCACGACATGGCGGCGATGCTCGACGCGTACGCCCAGTGTGACGCCGTCACCGACCGGCCCAGCGTGGTGTTCGCGTACACGGTGAAGGGGTGGGGGCTGCCGATCGCCGGCAATCCGCGCAACCACTCGGCGCTGCTCACCACAGAGCAGGTCGACGCGCTGCGCGCCGCGCACGGCCTGACGCCGGGGACCGAGTGGGATCGCCTCGACCCGGCGTCCCCGGCCGGCATCCGGGCCGGCGAGCGCCGGGAGGCGCTGTCCCGCGCGCCCCGCGAGCGGGCGCTGGGCGTCACCGTCCCGGAGACCACGCGGGTACGCGCCAACAAGCCCATCTCGACGCAGGAGGTCTTCGGCCGGGTGCTGGTCGAGTTGGCCCGCAACCCCGAGGTCGGCCGCTACCTGGTCACCACCGCGCCGGACGTGGCCACCTCCACGAACCTCGCCGGCTTCATCAACAAGACCGGCGTCTTCGCGCCCACCGAGCAGCGTTCCTGGACCGAGGACCGGATGCTGCGCTGGACGGAGAGCCCCGCCGGTCAGCACATCGAGCTGGGCATCTCGGAGATGAACCTGTTCCTGCTGCTCGGCCAGCTCGGCCTCGCCTGGGACCTGTCGGCCCAGCCGCTGCTGCCGGTCGGCACGGTCTACGACCCGTTCGTGCTGCGCGGGCTCGACGCGTTCCTCTACGGCACCTACTCCGGCTCCCGGTTCGTGGTCGCCGGCACCCCGTCGGGCATCACCCTCGCCCCCGAGGGCGGGGCGCACCAGTCGACCATCACCGCGTCGGTCGGCCTGGAGCTGCCGGGGGTGACGTTCCTCGAACCCGCGTACGCGGCCACGCTGGACTGGCTGCTCTGCGACGCGCTGGGCCAGATCGCCGGCGGGTCGGCCCCGCCGGCGACGGCCGCGCCGGCCGAGGACGGCGCGTACTACTTCCGGCTCAGCACCCGCCCGATCGACCAGGCGCCCTTCGAGGCGGCCCGGGCCCGGCTCGGCGACGCGGTGCTGCGCCGGCAGGCGGTCGCCGGGGCGTACCGGCTGGTGGACGCCCACCAGGCGTACCCGCACCTGGCCGACGCCCCGGTCGTGCAGCTCGCCGCCTCCGGCGCGGTGCTGCCGGAGGTGCTCGTCGCGGCGGCGGAGTTGGCCGAGGAGGGCATCGCCGCGCACGTCGTCGACGTCACCTCGCTGGACCGGCTCTACCGGGCCTGGCAGCGCACCCTGCGCCAGGGCGTCCGCACGGCGACCGTGCCGAGCGTGCCCGGCGCGCTTCGCT
Organism: Micromonospora sp. NPDC023814; assembly: GCF_040639595.1. Classification (NCBI taxonomy): domain Bacteria; kingdom Bacillati; phylum Actinomycetota; class Actinomycetes; order Micromonosporales; family Micromonosporaceae; genus Micromonospora; species Micromonospora sp. NPDC023814. The sequence continues at coordinate 6,292 of NZ_JBFAAF010000021.1, read as the reverse complement.
CGGCGTTCGTCGACCGGGTGCCGGTGGTGACCGTGCACGACGCCGCCTCGCACGCGATGGCGTGGCTCGGCTCGGCGGTCGGCGCCCCGGCGGTGCCGCTCGGGGTGGACGAGTTCGGCCAGTCCGGCAGCGTCCACGAGCTGTACGAGCTGCACGACCTGCTGCCCGGCAGCATCGTCAACGCCGCCCTCGCCGCCCTGTCCCTGCGCTGAGCCGCGACGGGCCGCCGTGGGGCGGTCGTGGGGCGTCGTGGGCCGTCGTGGGGCCGCGCGTGGGCCGGAGTGGGCCGGAGTGGGGCGGTCGTGGGCCGTCGTGGGGCCGCGCGTGGGGCGGTCCCGAGCCCTGCCGAGGTTGCCCAGAGTAATCAGCGTCCGAGGTGGCGGAGCGTAGCCGCCAGTGCGGGGCGACACGGCACCTGTGCGCGCCCTTTGCTCTGCAGCCATATCCGCGACACGGCCTCTGAGCAGCGATGACGTCCGGAGCTTCGATTGGCGAGCGGCAACGCTTTGGCTACGTCTGGTTATTGGCGCGTCGGTGGGTGCAGAGCAAAGCGTCGGAGGACGAGGTTGGCTGCGGCGCGGAGGTCGCTACTCTACGCAACGGACCTTGAGCGGGGATGCCACACGTCGGGGACCAGGGCAACCGAGCGGGGCCACCGACAGACGGCCGATCAGGGCGCGTCCGGGCAGGGCGTCCGGGCAGGGCGGCACGGGGGCAGGGCGGCGCGGAAGCAGGGCGGCGCGGGGGGCGGGGCGGCCGAGGGGCAGGGCGGTGTGGGTCAGCGGGTCGGGGTGGGGGTGACGGGGGCCGGGACGCCCGCCTTCGGGGCCTCCACGATGTGCCGCTCCAGGTTCACCTGCGCCTGGCCGGTGCCGCCCACGGTGATGTCGTCGTACGCCTGGAGCAGCTTGTCCTTGTCGAAGTAGAGGACGCTCATCGACAGCGGGGTGGGCTTCTCGCCCTCCAGCCCGCGCAGCCCGGCGCCGCCCGTGGAGCCCTGCACCAGCAGCTGGGTCGGCATCTGCCCGGGCACCTCCGGCAGCTTCGACACCTGCCGGCTGTGGGTGTGCCCGGCGAGCACCAGCGGGCAGGTGCCCGACAGCGGGCCGGCCGAGGCCGGGTCGTGCACCAGCGCGATGTTCACCGGCCGCGGCGAGCTGCGCACCGTGACGGCGAGCTGGTCGCCGGCGCCGATCACCTGGTCGGCGACCTGCTTGGTGAGGCCGCTGCCCGCCGGCGAGGTGTTCTTGTCGGGCGTGAAGCGCGGGTCGCCGATGCCGGCGATGGTCAGCCCGGCGACCGTGGTGGTGGTGTTGTTGAGCACGATCGCGTTCGGCTGGCGGGCCACCGCCGCCGCCGTCCGGCCCGAGTCGTGGTTGCCGCGGATGTAGACGTACGGCTTCTTGAGCAGGCCGATCGAGCCGACGAACGAGGCCTCCGGCTCGCTGCCCCAGTCGGTGATGTCACCGGTGTCGATCACCACGTCGATGCCGAACTGCTCCACGACGGTACGGATGAGCTGCCAGCCGGTCGGGTTGAGGTGCATGTCGGAGACGTGCAGCACCCGGGTAGTGCCGGGGGCCGGCTCGTAGACCGGCAGCGACGACACGGTGGTGTAGAGCTGGCTGACGTTGCCGACGATGTGCTGGAGTTGCTCGGCGTAGCGGGTGTAGTCGTTGGCGATCCGGCGGGCGTCGCCGACGATCGCGGGGGCGTTGACCAGCAGCCCCTCGTAGCGCGGCTCCTCGATGGCCTGCGGTCGCATGGTCGCCGCGGCGGTGCCGAGACCGCCAGCGGTGATCACCAGCGCCAGCCCGCCGGCCCAGGCCGCCCGGCGGGCGTCGCGGAAGACCAGCAGGGCCAGCAGCAGGGTCACCAGCACGGCCGACGCGAGCGTACGCAGACCGAGCCGCATCACCCCCTCGCGGACGTCGTCGACGGCGGTCTGGCTCGCCCGGTTGATGCTGGCCGGGTCGTCGATCAGCGCCTGGACGCGGCTCTGGTCCAGCGCGCCCAGCTCGACCGTCAGGTGCGTCGGCCCGTCGTGGCTGTCGAGCAGCAACGCGCCCAGCGGAGGGATGTCGACGGTGGTGCTGCCGCTGACCGCCGGGGCCACCGTGAGGTCCGCCTGGAACGGGCCGATGTCGGTGCTCACCCGGCCGCCGGCGAGCACGCCGACGACCACCCCGACCAGGGTGACGACCAGGACCGCCAGCGTCACCCCGGCCGCACGGAGCGCGCGCCGGCCGGCCCGGTCGGGGTCGCCCCGGCGGGCACCACCGGTCACCGGGGCGTCCTCGTCCCGGTGCTCGTGCTGCTCGTTCTCCTGCCCGTCCATGTTGAGATTCTGACCTGCCCAGTGAGGGATCTTGGTAAACCCGGCGGAGCCGGTCGGGTCAGCTCCGGCCGGCTCCGCCGTCGGCGAAGACCAGACGCAGCAGCCGGTCGTCCTCGGGCGCGGGGTCGCCCCGCCCGTCGTGGTTGGAGGTGCTCACCCAGATCGAGCCGTCGGGCGCGGCGGCCACGGCCCGCAGCCGCCCGAACCGCCCGCTCAGCAGCTCGCGCGGCTGGCCGAGCACCGTGCCGGTGTCGGTCAGCTCGACCAGCCACAGCCGCTCGCCGCGCAGGCACGCGGTTACCAGCAGCCGGTCCGCGGCGGTCAGCCCGGAGCAGGAGGCGTCGGACGTCGGCCACTGGGTGATCGGGTTGACGTAGCGCTTGTCGTCGTCGCGCCCCTCGACCTGCGGCCAGCCGTAGTTGCGCCCCTTGGTGACCTGGTTGATCTCGTCCCAGGTGTTCTGGCCGAATTCGACGGCGTACATCCGCTTGCCCGGGTCCCAGGCGAGCCCCTGGACGTTGCGGTGGCCGAGGGACCACACCGGGGAGTTCGGGAACGGGTTGCCGGGCGCGGGCTTGCCGTCCTTGGTGATCCGCAGGATCTTCCCGCCGAGGCGCTTGACGTCCTGCGCCTGCGGCCGGTCGCCGGCGTCGCCGGTGCTCGCGTAGAGCAGGCCGTCCGGGCCGAAGGCGAGGCCGCCACCGTTGTGGATGCCCGCCTTGGGGATGCCGGTGAGGATCGGGGTGGGCGTGCCGTCGAGCTCCAGCCGGGCGATCCGGTTGTCGCGCTGCGTCGTGTAGTAGACGAAGACCGACTTGTCGCGCTGGTAGTCGGGGGAGACGGCGATGCCCATCAGCCCGCCCTCGCCGGACGCGGCCACGTCGGGGACGGTCTGCACCGGGGTGACCTTCAGCCCGTCGGGCCCCGACTCGGGGCCGACCCGCAGGATCCGGCCGCTGTCCCGCTCGGTGACCAGCGCGGCGCCGTCGGGCAGGAAGGCGATGCCCCACGGCACCCGCAGGCCCTTGGCCAGCACGGTGGTGACCACCTCACTGCCGGCGCCGCCGGCGCTCGCCGTCGTCGAGGGGGTCGGGAAGGTCGGCGGCTCGCCGGCCGGGTCCGGCTCGGGCTCGCCGAAGCTGCAACCGGCGGTCGCGAGCAGCAGCGCCGCGCACGACGCCGCCAGGGCCGCCCGGAGGCGGCGGGTGCGAGGGTACGGGGGACGGGCGCTCACCCGGCCCAGGGTAGCCCGCCGGGGCGCCGTACCGGGGCCGACGGATCGGACCGGGTGCCGCGATCCGCCCCGCCCGGCCGGCGGCCCGGCCGGGGGCCTATCGTCGGCTGGCGTGAAGGTATGGATCCCGCACGAGTCCGGCCGCGCGCTCCTCGGGGAGCTGCCCCGGGGCGTCACCGTCGAGGTGGTCGAGGACCCCGCCCGGCTCCCCTCGGAGGCGGCCGGCGTCCGGTTCTGGGTGCCGCCGTTCCTGGCCGGCGGCGACGCCACCGCGCTGCTGGGCGAGCTGCCCGACCTGGCGGTGGTGCAGCTCCTCTCCGCCGGGGCGGACGCCTGGGCCGGCCGGATCCCGGCGGGGGTGACGCTCTGCGACGCCCGGGGCGTGCACGATCCGTCCACCGCCGAGTGGGTGGTCGCGGCGATCCTGTCCCAGCTGCGGGCCTTCCCGGCCCTGGCCCGGGCGCAGGCCCGGCGCGAGTGGGCCTACGGGGAGGTGGCCCCCACCGATGAGCTGGCCGGCAAGCGGGTGCTGATCGTCGGGGCCGGCTCGATCGGCGCGGCGGTGCGGGACCGGCTCGCGCCGTTCGAGGTGAGCTTCACCCTGGTGGCCCGGACCGCCCGCCCCGAGCAGGGGGTGCACGGCGTCGAGGAGCTGCCGGGCCTGCTGCCCGAGGCCGACGTGGTGGTGCTGCTGGTGCCGCTGACCGAGCAGACCCGGGGGCTGGTCGACGAGAAGTTCCTCGCGGCGATGCGGGACGGCGCGCTGCTGGTGAACGCCGCGCGCGGGCCGGTGGCCCGCACCGACGCGCTCGTCGCCGAACTGCGGACCGGCCGGATCTCGGCCGCCCTGGACGTCACCGACCCGGAGCCGCTGCCCGCCGACCACCCGCTGTGGGCGATGCCGAACGTGCTGCTCACCCCGCACGTGGCGGGCTCGGTGCGCGGCCTGCTGCCGCGGGCGTACCGGCTGGTCGGGGAGCAGGTCCGGCGGTTCGCGGCCGGCGAGCCGTTGGTCAACGCGGTCGTGGACGGCTACTGACCGGCGCCGGCGCGTCGGGTCAGCCGGCCACGTCGGGCAGGGTCTGGCCGGTGGCCTCGACCAGCCGCGGTAGGTCGGCGCCGCGGACGGCCGGCAGCAGCACCGCCTGACCGTCGTCGAGTCGGGCCACCGCCCGGCCCCGTGCGTCCGGGGCCAGCTCCACGACCCGGTCCCAGCTGATCCGGCGCTGCCCGACGAGCGCCCGCAGGCGCAGCTCGCGGGCGTCCACGTCGGTGCCGGCCCGCCACGCCCAGACCCCGACGGCGAGCGGGACGAGCAGCACCGGCAGCAGGTACCACCGGGCACCGGCCAGCGGCAGGGCGCCGATGAAGGCGATGATCGCGGCGGCCAGGATCGCCTGGTTGTGCCGGAAGCGGACGGTGCCGGAGCTGCTCACCCTTCGATGATCCCACCCCCGCCGCCCCCGGTACGCGCCGGGCGGCGCCGGGCTCCACCCGACGGCTGGCAGTGACGAGGGCCACTGTCGCCTCGGCGTCACCGCGTGCCTGCGCGCTCGTTGTCGATAGATGGGCAGCGGACCCACCTCGTTCCGGCGCCCCGCACCGCCGCACCGCCCGTGCCCCCTCACGAAGGCGACCGCCGTGCCCCTCGCGTACCCGTCCCACGCCCGCGCCCGCCGTCCGGCCGTGCCGGAGACCCTCGTCCTCGCCGCCGTCGCGCTGCTCCTGCTCGCCGGCGCGACCGGCCGGATGCCGGCACCGGCCGTCGTGGCGCTGGCGGGCGCCGCCGGCTCCGCGCTGGCCGGCGCGCGGCTGTCCCGGCTGGCCGTCGGCCCGCCCACGCCGGCGCCCAGCCGTTCCCGGGCGGCCCGCCGCCGCACGGCGCTGCCCCGTCGCGTCGCCGTGCTGCTCGACGCCGCCGTGGTGACGGCGGGGCTGGCCGCCGCCGTCCTCCCGCTCGCCGACCCCCGCCACCGGCCCGCCGTCGCCGTGGCGGGGCTGGTCGTCGCCGCCCCGCTCTTCGCCGCCGGGCTGCCTTCGCAGGCGCGGTGGCCGCACCCGGCCGCCCGGGTCCGGCTGCGGCGGGCCCTCGACGCGACCGCCGCCGGCCTCGGGCTGGTCCTCGCCGGTTGGCTGCTGCTGCCCCGCGACCGCCTCGACCCGCCGGCCCGGCTCGCGGCGGCGGTGGCCCTCGGCGGGCTCGCGATCGCGGTGCTCACGGCGCTGACCGGGCCGCACCGGCGCTCCGGCGCCGCCCGGTGCCGGGGCGGCGCGGCGCTCACCCTGCTCGGGTTGGTGGCGCTGGCCGCGCTTCCGGTCGGGACGTCGCCGGTCCGGGTGGCGCTGCTGGCCGTACCTCCGCTGGTGGGCGGGGTACTGCTGACCGCGGCGGGGGCGCGGCGGGCGGCCCGGCCGCAGCCCGACCCGTCGGCCCTGCCCACCCTCGTGTGGCCCCGGGCGGTGGTCCCGGCCGCCGCGGCCGTGGCGGCGACCGGCTGGGAGCTCCGCTCCGACGGGCCGCCGGACCTCACCGCCGTGCTGCTCGCGCTCGCGGTCGCGCCGCCGCTCGTGCTCCGCGACCTGCTCCGGGCAGGCGAACCGGCACCGCCGGCCCCCGCCGCCGCGCCGGCCCGTGCGGAGGCGCCGGCGCGCGCCGACGCCGCGGCGACCTGCGCCGAGGCGGCGCCGGCCCGCGTCGACACCATGCCGACCTGCGCCGA
>NZ_JBFAAF010000020.1:0-112458 GCF_040639595.1 Micromonospora sp. NPDC023814 | reverse complement strand
GCAAACTCGTCGAACGACCCACCGCCGAACTCGACACGACCGACGCCGCAGCCGCCTGATCAAGATTTCTCATCCACAAGTCTTGACTATTGCTCCCGGGGCAGGTGCCGAAGATCTCCATGGTGTGGCTGACGGTCGACAAGGCCGTGCTGGGCAGCGACCCGGTCGGCCCAGGCCGCGCTCAACCACGTCCAGCAGCTGGTGGCCACCGCCCAGGACCACGTCCGCGTGAGCCTCAGGATGCGCGGGCAGACGCGGCGGTGCTCTGGGTGCGCGATCCTTCCGGCAGGCGCGCTCCGGCGATTGTCAGCTCCGTCGTCCTGTCGTTCCTGCGCTGCTTCGCGTTCGCGGCAATCGACGACCTGGACGACCCGATGGCCCGCAGGGGGTACTGCTGGTACCTCCCATGACAGGGGCTCCCTTCCGATCGAGCACGCCGCTTGGATGGGAACACGGATCGGGGCTGTCCGCGACCAAACGGAAGGATATTCATCGGATGCGAACGAGACTAACGACGGCGACGACGGCGGCACTGATCCTCGCGTGCTCGCTGGCCGCGTGCGGCGGCGACTCCGACCCGAACACGCCTCGGGCGACACCGGAGGCGTCGTCACCCGCACCCAGCACACCGGGCGCATCCCAGGAGCGCGGCCACCAGCGTGTGGCTGGCACGGTCGTACGGTTCACCGCAGGTTCGATCGCGGTCGATGTGGCCATCGAGGAGGACACACCCACAACCCGGGATTTCCTGTCCCTGCTGCCGATGACGCTTGCGTTCGAGGACTACGGCGGGCGGGAGAAGGTCACCAATCCGCCCCGCCCGTTTGACTACGACGGCGCGACCGGGATGACCCCGCAGAACGGCGACCTCTTCTCCTACATGCCCTGGGGAAACCTCGGCTTCTTCTACAACGCCGACGGCCTCGGACACTCCGACGATCTCGTCCGCATCGGCACGACCGACGCCATCGATCAGCTCATGCACTTCGACGGGCAGGACGTCAAGATCGAGATCGCCGACTGAGCTCAGGCCTCCGGCGTCTCCTGCGCCGGGAGCGCTGCGAGGGGCCTCGCCGTCGGCTAACGATGCGACGTCGAGAGGCTGTTGTCGCTGGTGGTGGCGGCCCAGGAGGCGAGAAGCGTGAGCGCGTGCGCGGTCGGCGAGTCGGGTTCGGCGGCGTAGATGGTCATGGTGAGCTCCGGCTCGGCGCGCAGTTCCATGCTTTCGTACGCGAGGGCGAGGTCGCCCACGATGTGGTGGTGGAAGTGTTTGACGCCGGTGCCGTGGATGCGTACGTTGTGCGCGCCCCAGCGGCGGCGGAACTCGTCGCTGCGGGTGGACAACTCGCCGACGAGGTCGTGCAGACCCTTGTCGTGGGGGTCAATGCCCGCCGCGGTGCGCAGGTTGGCCACGGTCATGTCGGCGAACAGGTCCCAGTCCGGGTAGAAGCGGCGGGCGGCGCTGTCGAGGAACGTGAACCGGCCGAAGTTCGGCACGCCGGTGGGGTCGGCGTAGACGTCGCTGTACATGGCCCGGCCGAGCAGGTTGGCGGCGAGCAGGTCCTGCCGGTTGTTCACCACGATCGCCGGGGCGGTGACGGCATCCAGCGACCATTGCAGGCTGGGCCGCACGCTCCGCTGCTTCGCTCGTCGGCTCGGCCGCAGCAGCGCACTGCTGCCGTTGGCTTCCTGCGCGAGGCGCATCAGGTGGGCGCGTTCGGCGTCGTCGAGCTGCAGTGCGCGGGCGATCGCGTCGAGCACGCTGGCGGAGACTCCGGCCAGCGAGCCGCGCTCGAGCTTGGCGTAGTATTCGACGCTCATCCCGGCCAGCGCGGCGACTTCGCCGCGGCGTAGCCCAGGTACGCGACGCCGCCCGTCGGCAGGCAGCCCGGCCTGCTCCGGCGTGATCTTGGCGCGGCGCGAGGTGAGGAACTCGTGCACTTCGACTCGGTTGTCCACACCCTCGACCGTACGACGCGCCGCGCTGAACTGGGATGTACTGCGGGTACACCCATCGCTGGCGACTTCCACGCGCCGCCCCGAACGGATGTGCTTGACGCATCGCAGCGCCGCATCCTTCGGCAGGAACGCGGATAGCTTCACGGGAGATCTACTGGCCCGTACCGGGTCCGGGTGGCCCCGGTGCTCAGCGCCCAGTACCGGTCGCCGAACGACCAGTGCCACCATTCGGTCGGGTAGTTGACCAGGCCGGCGGACGAGAGCGCCTGGGCGAGGATGTCGCGGTTGGTGCGGGCCTGCGGGGAGATGTGGGGTGATCCGGTGAAGCAGGCGTTGGCGCTGTCCACCGGGCTGGCGTTGACGATCGTGCCCAGGTCCAGTTCTGTCCCGTCGGCCGTGCCGAGGGTGAGGTCGACCGTCCCGCCGGTGCTGTGCGGAGCCACCTCGGGCGGCGAGATGTACTTGCTGGCCTCCACGTGCCGGCGCGTCGAGTCCCACTCCGGGTGCCTGCGGCGCAGTTCGTCCTTGTAGCTCTCGAAGTAGGTCGTCTGCAGGCTGAGCGGCCGGTACCCCTCGATGATCAGCAGCCGCAGTCCTCGTGGCAGGGTCTGCTGGGCGGCGAGCAAGCGCTGGACGGTTGCCTCCCGAAGGTGCGCGTAGGCTCCGGCCTCGTCGGCCAGGCGATCGTCAACCCGAAGTTCCGCAACCTGGCGCACGTCGACCAGGGCTTCCCCGTTGTCGCCAAGCGGGATGGCCGAGATGCGCCGATCAGACAGCAGGATCATGACCGGCACCGGCCGGCAACGTCGATGATTGCGCTGGCCACGGCTGCGGCCGCGTGGGGGCGGCCGTGTTGACGGGCGGCGTTGGCCAGCTCCTGGCGTCGTTCCGGGTGGTCGATCAGCACCATGATCTCCTCGTAGAGGCGGTTGGCGGAGGCGTCGGGACCGGCGAGCATGCGGGAGGCACCGGCGTCGGCGAGGTGGCGAGCGGTCCGCCGCTGTTCGTCGCCGCCGGTGGGGATGAGCGGGATGAGGACGCATGCCTTGCCCAGGGCGGTGAGTTCGGCGACGGTGCCGGCGCCGCTGCGCGCGACGACGATGTCCGCGGCGCTCAGGACGTCCGGCAGCTCGCCGTGGACGTAGTCGACGACCCGGTACCTGCTGCGCAGGTGCTCCGGAAGGGCGGCCTCGACCTGCCGCATCCGGTCGAGGGAGTAGTCGCCGCACTGGTGCAGCACCTGACATTTCGGCAGGAGTCCGGGGAGGCTGTCGGCGATCAGGTCGTTGACCTGGACGGCGCCCTGGGCGCCGCCGGTGACGTACACCAGCGGCAGGCGGGGGTCCAGGTGGTGTGCGGCGAGCGCCCGGTTGCGGTTTCCCGTGAGGATCTCGGGCCGAATCGGGTTGCCGGTGACCACCGCGCGGGTTCTCGCCCCGGCGGGCAGATGGTCGATGGAGGATTCGTGGCTCAGCAGGACCCGATCGGCCAGGCGGGCGAGGATCCGGTTCGCCAGCCCGAGCGTGAGGATCTGCTCGTGCATGACCAGCGGGCGGCGGGTCATCCAGGCGGCGATCCCGATCGGGACGGAGACGTACCCGCCGGTGGAGAAGACAACCTCGGGCCGGGTGCGCATCATGATCATGATGGCCTGGAAGATGCCGAGCGGCACGCGGAAGGCGTCGACGACGTTGCGGCCCCACTCGTGCAGGTCCGGCGAGCGGCGCAGTTTGCCGGTGGTGATCGCCGTGAAGGGAATGCCCTCCTGCCGGGCGATTCTGGCCTCCAGTCCGTGGGCGACGCCCACCCAGCGGACGTCCGGTTCGGTGCCGGCTGCCGCCAGCCGGTCACGGAGCGTACGGATCGTGGTCAGCGCCGGGTAGGTGTGCCCGCCCGTTCCCCCCGCCCGCGACGATGATACGGAGACCACGGAGATGTTCCGCGGTGTAGACGGCCATCAGCAGGGACTCGGGCAGGGGGAGGCGGTGTGGCGTCGGTGCAGCGCGCCCTGGATGAGGATGTCGAGCAGTGCCGGGTAGCCGACGCCGGCCCGCTGCCAGATCTGCGGGTACTGGGAGGCGGCGGTGAATCCAGGGAAGGTGTTGACCTCGTTGATCACCGGCTCCTGGTGGTCTCCGGTCCACCCTGTGCCGTGGTCGGCGTCCGGATCCGGGAGGAAGAAGTCGACGCGGAGCAGCCCACGGCATCCGAGCGCGTGGAACGCCTGCACGGCCCGGTCCTGCAGTAGTCGGGTGGTGCCGGGGTCGAGTTGGGCCGGAATCTGGAAGACGGCACCGCCGTCGTACTTGGCGTCGTAGTCGAAGAAGGAGGCGTCCGCCACCCGTATCTCCAGCGGCGGCCCGGCCTCGACGCGACCGTCGGGGTGCTGAAGGACGCCGACGTCGATCTCGCGCCCGCGCACGGCGCGTTCGACGACAACCTTCGCGTCGCTCTCGCGCGCGAGTCGCAGGGCGGCGGGCAGTTGCGCCCATTGTTCGACCTTGGAGACGCCCAGGCTGGAGCCGGCCCGGGCCGGTTTGACGAAGACGGGCAGTCCCAGTCGCTCCTGGTCCCGCGACGACAGCTCCTCGTCGGGGCGCAGCGTCACCCCGGCGGCCACGCGCAGGCCGTCGGCGGCGAGGAGTTTCTTCGTGACCGGCTTGTCCATCCCCGCGGCGCTGGCAAAGACACCGTTTCCGACAAACGCGACGCCGAGCCACTCCAGCATCGACTGGACGGTGCCGTCCTCACCGTACGGACCGTGCAGCGCCGGGAACACCACGTCCTGGTCGCCGAGGGTCCGCAGCGCCTCGGCGAACGTGGCCCGGTCGCCGTTCACCCGCCACTGGCCGTCCCGCTCGATCAGCACCTCGGTCACGTCGTACGTGTCGCGGTCGAGATGGGCCAGGATGCTTTCCGCCGAGCGCCGGGAGACGTCGTGCTCCCCGCTGCGCCCACCGAACAGCACCGCCAAACGAACAGTCATGACGTTGTCGCTTCCCCGTGTAGGTGTACGCGCGCCACTCGCGCGCCGATTCCGGTCAGGACTTCGTGCGGGATGGTGCCGGCCCACTGCGCCCACTCGGCGGCCGTCGGCTCGGCCGGGTCGGGCGAGCCGGGCTCGGCGCCGGGGCCGAAGACGACCACGGGATCGCCGAGCGCCACCGGTAGATCGCCGACATCGACGACGCACTGATCCATGGCGATGCGGCCGACGATCGGGCATCGTCGACCAGCGAGCCAGACCCACGCGCGGCCCTCGGCGGTGCGCGACAGGCCATCGGCGTACCCGAGCGGCAGCAGAGCGAGCGTGGTCGGCCGATCGGTCACGTGGTCGGGCCCGTACGAGACGCCGGTTCCGGCGGGCACGCGTTTCAGGTTGATCACCCTTGACCGCAGGGTCATGGCGGGTCGCAGGCCGAAACGGCGGGGACCGGCCGCGCCAAAGGGGTCGATGCCGTACATGGCAAGGCCGATCCGACAGAGATCGAACCGGGTTTCCGGGGCGGCCAGTGCCGCCGCCGAATTGGCCAAATGCACCACTTCCGGATCAAGCCCAGCATCTCGGGTGATTCGCAGTGCCTCCCGGAACGTCGACAGCTGCCGCGCGATGCTCGGGCATCCAGGCACGTCGGCGTTGGTCAAGTGGGACCACACCCCGTGTACCCGGACGCTGCCCTCCGCCTCGTGCTTGCGAGCCCAGGCGACCAGCTCGGGCCATTCGTCGCCGCTGGCACCGTTGCGGGACAGACCGACGTCCGCCTTGAGGTGGACCGCGGCGGGCACCCCGAGACCCGTCGCCGCGTCGGCGATCGCGCGCAGGTGGGTCAGGGTCGCCACCGCGATGTCGACGTCCGCGGCGATCAGGCGGGCGAAGTCCTCGTCCGGCCGGTGCAGCCAGCTCAGGACGGGCGTGTCGATGCCCGCCGATCGCAGTGCCACCGCCTCCGTCGCCGAGGTCACGCCCAGCCAGTCGGCGCCGGCCCCCAACGCAGCCCGCGCCACCGGCACCGCGCCGTGCCCGAACGCGTCGGCCTTCACCACGGCCATCAACCCGGTACGGACGATCGCTGCGATCGTCCGAATATTCTGCGCGATCGCCGCGAGATCTATCACGGCCTCGGCCAGCTCGGCACTCTCACTGATCACACCGGTCCCCGCGCGCCGACCGCGCGTACCCGGCGTCACCCGGCGGCCCTGGGTTCGACGGGCGGTTCCTCCGGCGGTTCGGCGGCCCCGTGCCCGCCGACAGCGGCGGCCCGGCGCACCGCGAGCGTCTCCCGGATCCGCCGCCGGACCGCCCGCCGCTGTTGCTCCCCGCGGCGGCCTGGGCGTGCTGGTTCCAGGATCATGTCCGGCTCCTGACTGACATGACCGGAACCGTAGGCAGCCTGTGGTGAAGAACCTTTGAAGAAGCCGTGGGCCAGCTGTGCGGGTATCCCGCTCGCCGCTCTCCGGAGCCCGTCCACATCAGTTCTTCACAGGTTTCGGTTTTACTTGACCCCGCCACCACTAGCCGGAACGGGGAAACATGAGCGCGCGGATCCTGGTCGCCGAGGACGACCCCAAGCAGGCCAACCTGGTGCGGGTCTATCTCGAACGCGAGGGGCACAGCGTGCTGCTGGTCGGCGACGGGCGGGCCGCGCTGGACCAGTGCCGGACCCGCCGGCCGGACCTGGTGGTCCTCGACGTGATGATGCCGGTCGTCGACGGCCTCGACGTGTGCCGGATCCTGCGCGCCGAGTCGGAGATTCCGATCCTGCTGCTGACCGCCCGCACCACCGAGGACGACGTCCTGCTGGGCCTCGATCTCGGTGCCGACGACTACCTCACCAAGCCGTACAGCCCGCGGGAGCTGGCCGCCCGGGTACGGGCGCTGCTACGCCGGGCCCGGGTGGTGAGCGCCGACAACCGGGCGGTTCTGCGCGTCGGCGAGCTCGAGGTGGACGCCGGCCGCTTCGAGGTACGCGTCGGCGGCCGGCCGGTCGCTCTGACGGCCAAGGAGTTCGGCATCCTCGAGGTGCTCGCCGGCGAGCCCGGGCGGGTGTTCACCCGGGCGCAGATCATCGACCGTGCCTTCGGCTTCGACCATTTCGTGCTCGAACGCACCGTCGACGCGCACGTGATGAACCTCCGCCGCAAGATCGAGGCCGACGTTGCCGAGCCGCGGTACGTGCAGACCGTCTACGGCCGCGGCTACCGGCTCGCCGAACCGGAGCCGGAACCGGCGGCGACGCCGACGCCCGAGGGGACGCCCGGAGCCAGCCGGTGAGTTTTCGGCTACGGGTGCTCTGGCTGGTCATCCTCGTCGCGGTGAGCGCAACCGCGGCGACTGCGTGGCTGACCCTGCGGCAGGCCTCGCAACAGATCAACGAGTCGGCCACCGTCGACCGGGCGCAGCTCGACCAGGTCGTCGCCCGACTCGAGGCGTACGGCAGCCGGCACGGCACCTGGGAGGGCGTGCCCGGCCTGGTGCAGGACCTACGCGCCGAGACCGGTCAGCGGATCCACCTGGTCGCCGATACGGGCCAGGTGATCGTGGACACGGACACCCAGGAGAATCGCACCGCCCGTCCGCTCGGCACGATGGTCGGGTTCGTCGACCCGCGGCCGGTACTGAATCTGGCCGCATTGCCAGCGGAGCCGGCGGGCCGGGAGAAAGGCGTGGTCGGTGCGATCGCCGCCTACCGCACGGGCGTGCTGTTCGCGGCCTGCCTGACCCGGGAATCCGTCCCTGTCGTCGCCTCACCTACCAGCACGGGAGTTCCGCAGTTCGACGCAGACCTGGGCACGGCCGACGGGCGCGATCGCCAGGGCGTCGACGAGATCGTCCGCGGCTGTCGCGACATCGCGGCCCGGCCGGGCCCGGACCGGGCGGCCGGCGCCGACCGGGTGCAGGGCTGTGGCGCCCTGACGGCGGTGGAACCACTGGATTCCTGCCTGGCCCAGGTCTTCACCAACCAGATCAGTGACGTCGCGCCGGTACCCGCCCGGGTCTACCTCGGCGCTCGTGGCGATCCGGCCTCCGCGCTGGCGGCCGGTCCGCTGCTCGCCGCGGCAGCAGGCGTTGCGACGGTCGCGATCATCGGCACCGTACTGCTGAGCCGGCGGGTGCTGCGCCCCATCGACACGCTCACCGCAGCCGCTCAGCGGCTCGGCCGGGGCGACCTCACCGGACGGGTTCCGGTGCGGGGCAACGACGAGCTGGCGGAGTTGGCCCGCTCGTTCAACCGGATGGCCGACTCCCTGCAGCGCGGGGAGGAGCGGCAACGCCGGCTGGTCGCCGACGTCGCACACGAACTGCGCACCCCACTGGCCAACCTGCGCGGCTATCTCGAGGCACTCTCCGACGGCGTGGTCACGCCGGACCAGGAGCTCTACGCCTCGCTGCTCGAAGAGGCGGTGCTGCAACAGCGCATCGTCGACGACCTGCAGGACCTGGCCCTGGCTGAGGCCGGCAACCTGGCGTACCACCGGGTCACGGTGGACCTGGCCGAACTCCTGGAGACCTGCGGCACCGCCCACCACGCCCGGGCGGAGTCAGCCGGGGTGTCGTTGCGCGTGGCGGCCGAGCCGGTTGCGGTACACGCCGATCCCGACCGGCTCCGCCAGGTGGTGGGCAATCTCGTCACCAACGCACTACGGGCGACCGCTGCGGGCGGCAGCGTCCGGCTGGTCGCGAGCCGCACCGACACGCAGGCGATCGTCCAGGTCGTCGACACCGGCTCGGGAATCGCAGCGGAGGCGCTGCCGCACGTGTTCGACCGGTTCTGGCGGGCCGACGCCGCACGGGGCCGCCGTACCGGGGGCAGTGGCCTCGGCCTCGCCATCGCCCGGCAGATCGTCACCGATCACCAGGGCACCATCACGGTCGCGAGTGAGGCCGGCGTCGGGACGACATTCACCATCACGCTTCCCCGCCTGGCGGTCGGTGGTGGTGCAGACGATCCAGGCCGCTGACCTGTCGCGGGTGGGTCCGCGACGCATTTACCAGCGCACGCCTGCAGCCGCGCGCGTTCACCGCCGGTAGGTGTACCAGCGGCCCGAAGGGGTACCCGCGCCCAACATCCCGCCAGAGAGGGAGGCCGCGTTGGAAAGTCGAGCCAAGGCGATGGGTCACGGGATCCACCCCATGCTGATCGTTTTCCCGCTGGGGCTGCTCGCCACGGCGGTGATCTTCGACATCCTGTATCTGATCACGGATCGGGCCGGATTCCAGATCTCCGCCGGGTACATCATCGGCGCCGGCATCATCGGCGGTCTCGTCGCCGCGGTCTTCGGGCTCACCGACTGGCGGGCCATCCCGTCCGGCACCCGCGCCAAGCGGATCGGCGCGATCCACGGCATCGGCAACGTCGTCGTCGTGCTGTTGTTCGCGGTGAGCTGGCTGGCGCGGGCCACCGCGGCGAACTGGGAGCCGAATGCCCTGGCCCTGATCTGCGGCTTCGCGGGCATCGTCCTGTCCGGGATGACGGCCTGGCTGGGCGGCGAACTGGTCGAACGGCTCGGCATCAGTGTCAGCGACGGCGCCGGCGTCAACGCGTCGAGTTCCCTGTCCCGCCGCCCCGCGCGCCGCTCCCGCGCCTGACTGGATCGGGGCGACATCACCACGACGCCACCGGCCCGTCGACCTCGCGTGCCGACGGAGGAACCCATGACCGGGTTACGTACCGACCTGTACGAGTTGCGGATGGCGGCCAGCTACCTGCGCCGGGACATGGTGGAGCGCGCCACGTTCAGCCTGTTCGTCCGCCGCCTGCCGCCGCAGCGCGGCTTCCTGGTGGCCGCCGGGCTGGCCGAGGCGCTGGCCTTCCTGGAGAGCTTCGCGTTCGACGAGGACGACATCGGCTATCTGCGCGACACCGTCGGGCTCGACCAACCGACCCTGACGGCGCTGGCCGGGCTGCGGTTCACCGGTGACGTCTGGGCCGTACCGGAGGGTCGCATGGTGTTCGCCGACGAGCCGCTGTTGGAGGTCACCGCGCCGATCGCGGAGGCGCAGTTGGTGGAGACCGGCGTGCTGAACCTGATCACCTTCCACACCACGGTGGCCAGCAAGGCGGCCCGATGCCGCCTCGCGGCCGGCGACGCGCAGTTGGTCGACTTCGCGTTCCGCCGGACGCACGGGATCGAGGCCGGGGCGGCCGTGGCGCGGGCGTCGGCGATCGCCGGCTTCGCCGCGACCAGCGACGTCGAGGCCGCGCGACGCTACGGGCTGGCGCCGTCCGGGACGATGGCCCACTCGTACGTCGAGGCGTTCCCCGACGAGCGTGCCGCGTTCCGCGCGTTCGCCACCGACTTTCCCACCAACCCGGTGTTCCTCGTCGACACCTACGACACGCCCGCCGGAGTGCGGGCCGCCGTCGAGGTCGTCGCCGAGCTGGGCCTGACCGGCCCGGTGGCCGTGCGGCTCGACTCCGGCGATCTCGCCGCGCTGGCCGTGCAGACCCGCGCGATCCTCGACGACGCCGGGCTGACCCGGGCCCAGATCGTGGCCAGCGGCAGCCTCGACGAGGACGTCATCGCGGCGCTCGTCGCCAAGGGCGTACCGATCGACGCCTACGGCGTCGGCACCCGCATGGGCGTCTCCTTCGACGCGCCGTCCCTGGACAGCGCCTACAAGCTGGTGGCCGTCGGCGACCGGCCGGTGCTCAAGCTGTCGCCCGGCAAGGCCACCCTGCCCGGTCCCAAGCAGGTCTTCCGTGATCCCACCGGTGCCAGCGGCGACGTGGTGGGGCTGCGCGACGAACCACCGCCGGGCAACCGCGATCCGCTGCTCGTGCCGGTCATGCGCGGCGGTCGTCGCCTCGACGCCGCCGACCCGGCCGGCGAGGTACGCGCCGCGCGTCGCCGATTCGACGCGGACCTCACCTGGCTACCGGAGACGGCGCGTCGGCTGGCGGACCCGACGCCGCTCGCCGCCACCGTCAGCCCGGCCCTCACCGCGCTGCACGACCGGGTGGCGGCGCAGGTGGCGCGGGGCGCGACCTACTGAGCTGTCGGAATCGCCTGCCCTGGCGACGACGTGCCGACGGACTCGCGGGCGAGCCACACATCGCGCCGGATCAGCCGGCCCACATGCCGTTCGACCAGCGCACCCCCAGGTCTCTCCCCACCCGAGCGATCGCACAGGCGTTCTGGACTACGTCGCCGGGGTGGAATTCCGCAACCGTCGAGCGACGCTGGTCCTGCTGCTGGGGGCGGCGACCGTGATCGGTGCCGGCGCGGCCACCGGAACCCTCTTCGGCTACGGGTTCACGTTCGCCTGGGTCGTGCACTTCGCGCTGATGGCCTGGATCGCCGGGTGGATGCAGCAGGCGCAGCCTGCGCTGTCGGGTGGTTACTGGCGGGCTCGGCCCTGGGAGCATGCTCTCCACCGACGGCTCGGCGTCTGGTGGTACGCGCGCCTGCTGGGCTGGGAACGGTTCATCCGCAACCAGCGCGGGCGTTGCGGACCCGGGTCGAGCGGATCGCCACCGCCGACGCGCCGCCGGCGGTCTGAACGGACAACAGGGAGACCGGAGAACGGCGTCGGCCGGTTTCCCACCCGGCCGACGCGCCGTTCACGCGGGACGTCAGTGCTTTTCCAACTCCACCTTCGGCAGCAGCCTCGCCAGCGGCTCGGGCATCCACCAGGCGCGCCGGCCCATCAGCTGCATCGCGGCGGGCACGATCAGGCAGCGGATGATAACCGCGTCCACGAAGATGGCCACCGCCATGCCGAAGCCGGTCTGCTGGAGCAGCCGCTCCGGGCTGAGCATGAAGGCGCCGAAGACAACGATCATGATGGCGCCGGCGGCGCTGATGACCGAGCCGGTGTGGCCGAGGCCCTGACGGACGGCGAGTGCATGGTCCTTGGTGCGCACCCACTCCTCGTGGATCCGGGAGACCAGGAAGATCTCGTAGTCCATGGAGAGACCGAAGACGACCGCGAAGATCATCACCGGTAGGTACGCCTCGATCGGGCCGGGCTCGACGCCGAACCAGCCCTCCTGGAAGACCAGGGTGATCGCGCCGAGCGCCGCGCCGATGCTGAGCAGGTTGAGCAGCGCCGCCTTGAGTGGGATCAGGACCGAACGGAACACGGCCATCAGCAGGATGACGGATGGCGGGCACGTTGAGCATCACCGTGGCGTAACCGGTGGTGCCGTCGGGCGCGATGGCGGCCGCATCCTCGTAGAGGCTGCGTACCTGCGCGACGTTGGGCTGCTCGGCGACCTCGGCCAGCATCGTCTCGACGCGCTGCCGGACGGCGGGGTCGCGCAGTCCGTCCTTGGTGTGCAGGACGATCTCCATGGTGTCCCCGGCGCGGGCCGCGCCGCTGGCCCCAGCAGGTCGGCGGCGGCCTGGGACTCGGTGCCGGGTAGGGAGAAGTCCTCGCGGTAGTCGTTGCCGGCCATGACGGCCGAGGTCCAGACGCCGATCATCACGGCGAGCCAGAGCAGCAGGGCGAGCCAGCGGCGGCGGTGGGAGAAGCTGGCGAGGCGCGCGAACACGCCCGGCCGGCCGCGTGAGTGCGGTGCTGCCTGGGCGATCTCTTCGGTGAGGGTCACGGTCTCTTTCCAGGTCGGATCAGCAAGGGGAGTCGGTCGGTGCGTTTCACCACGGGGTGGTTCCGCGCGGCCGTTGCGCGGCCGGCCCGTCCTCGCGGGTCTGGCGGCCCGCCCGGGGTTGTTGCGGGCGCATATCCGGGTCGAAACCCCGCAGATTCACATACATCTGCCCGTCACGGATACGGTCACGAACCTGATGGGCCCGGTGTGCCGCCAGTGCGGTCTTGACTCAGCCAGCCGTGTAGGGGGTGGCAACGGGCGTGATCATGTGGTGGTGAAGTCGGCCATCATGGCCATGTCTTCGTGTTCGAGGTTGTGGCAGTGCAGCATGAAGGTCCCGGCGTAGTCGGTGAACCGGATGGCGATCTCGACCGCTTCGGACGGGCGTACGTCGACGGTGTCCTTCCAGCCGGCGTCGTACGGGCCGGGTGCCCGGTTGTTGCGGCTGATCACCTGGAACGGGTCGAGGTGAACGTGTACCGGGTGGTGGAAGTCGCTGATCAGTCGCCAGACCTCGGTGGTGCCGAGGCGCGGCCGGGCCAGCGGGCGGCCGGGTCGGTAGGGGTGGCCGTTGATGGTCCATCCGTGGTCGGGGCGCAGCTGGAAGTGGAATGTCCGTGTCACCGCGGCGCGGGCCGGGTCGAGGGGCTCGATGTGGCTGAGTCGCTCGGGCAGGCCCGGGTCGTCGTGGGTCGCGTCGGTGATGTCGAAGGCCATCACGTGGGCCGTCTGGCCGGTGCCGAGGCGGTTCACCAGCCGTACACGTGTGCCGGGACGGTAGCGAGAGAAGTCGACGACCACGTCGAAGCGTTCGGCGGGTGCGATGTCGATGGTGTGGTGGGTCAACGGGCGGTGCAGCAGACCACCGTCGCTGCCGATCTGCACCAGGCCGCCGCCGGGGGCTGGCGGGTCGAGCGCCAGCCGGTACCGCCGGGCGTTGGAGGCGTTGAGCAGCCGCAGCCGGTACCGGGCCCGGTCGGTCCGCAGCACCGGCCAGGGCGCGCCGTTGACCAGGATGACGTCGCCGAGCACGCCGTTCATGTACGGGTCGGTGACGCCGGGGGTGCGCAGGTCCGGGTCGATCAGCGGGTAGCGTAGCGAACCGTTCGCGGCGAACGACCGGTCGGCGATCATGATCGGGATGTCGCGGTCGCCGGCGGGTAACCGCAGCGCGTCCTCCTCGTCGTCGTGCACGAGGTGGAAGCCGGCCAGCCCGCGCCAGACCGCCACGCCGGTGTGCCCGTGCCGATGGTCGTGGTACCAGAGCGACGCGGCCCGCTGCCGCATCGGGTACGTGTAGTCCCGCTCGCCGACGCTGATCCGCCCCGGTTCGTGGCCGCCATGGTGGCCGGCGTGGTGGCCGGCGTGGTGGCCGACGTGCGCTGGGGTGCTTCCTCCGGCCGGCATGATGAGGTCCGCGGGGTAGCCGTCGCTGTCGGCGGGGGTGTGTCCGCCGTGCAGGTGGACCACGGTCGGGTGGGGCAGGGTGTTGCGGTGCCGGACGACGGTGCGCCGGCCGGTGCGGGAGCGGATCGTGGGGCCGGGGAAGCTGCCGTGGTACGTCCACGCCTCGGTGGGCAACCCCGGCAGGATGCTCAGCGTGGCCGGCCGTTGGGTGATCTCGTGGTAATCCGTCGTGGCGTCGGAGCGTACCGGCGCGAGCACCGGAGGAACGGGCAGCGGCACCTGGTACGGCCGGGGCAGCGGCACCTGGCTCGGCAGCAGCCGGCCCGGTTCGCCGGGGCCGAGCAGCCCGCTGCGGGCGAGCCAGCCACCGCCGGCGGCCGCCGCCACGGCGGCCGCGCTCGTGCCGAGCAGTCGACGGCGGGTGATACGTGGACTCATGCGGCCTCCTCCGTGGTCAGGTCCGGCGTCCCTCGTGTCGGCGTGCCGGTCGCCGTCCGCCGGGGACGGGTGGGTGCCGCGCCCCATGACTTGACGAGCAGCAGTGCCACGCCCACGGTGAGTCCGACGGCGAGGGGAACATGGACGGTCAGGACCCGCTGCTCGCCGAGGGGGATCAGCGCGCCGGCGATCAGGAGTTGGATCAGGCTGGTCCGCACCGGCCAGGACGGGCCCCTGCTGGCCCGCCACCAGACCACGGCGGTGATGCACTGCACCAGCAGGGCCAGCGCCAGCAGCCCTCCGTTGAGGCCGTGGGCGGCGAGGGCGTCGTAGTGCCCGGAGAGGAACCCGCCGGCGAGGGCGGCCTGGCCGAGGATCAGCACGGCCACGCAGGTGGTGATCGCGCGGAAGAGCAGCCATGACCGGGAGCGTGCGGCGCCCGGGGTGGGGGCGGGTGCGCGGTGGTCGAGGATCGTCACGTCACCCGTCCTCAGATCTGGGAGTCGGCGACGGCCGGCTGCCGGGTCTGGCGTACGCCGCGACGCCAGACGTCGACGACGGCGCTGACGGCGTGGATGTCGGTGGTCGGATCCCCGTCGACGAGCAGCAGGTCGGCGCGGAGCCCGGGCGCGATGCGGCCCCGGTCGGTCAACCCGAAGTGCCGGGCCGGCACGCTCGTGGCCGCCGCCAGCGCTTCGGTCCGGGTCAGTCCGGCCTTGACGAGCAGCGCCAGCTCGCGGTGCATGGCGGTGCCGTGCTGCGGGGCGAACGGGGTGGCATCCGTGCCGGCCAGCAGCGTGACTCCGGCCCGGTGCAGCACGCCGGCGGCGTGCACCGCGTTGGCGGCGCTGCCCGCGGCGACGTGGTCCAGGGCGGCGCCCTGGCTGATCGCTTCGAAGTAGGCGAGCGTGGTGACCACGAAGACGCCGTCGCCGGCGATCCGCTCCGCGAGTCGCCAGCCGATCGGGTCGTCCGACCCGGCGTCGGCGTAGACGTGCGCGAGCCCGTCGACACCGCCGTCGAGGGCGATGGTCACCTCCCGGGTCGTGATGGCGTGTGCGATGACTGTCAGGCCGACGGCGTGTGCCGCCTCGACCAGGGCGGACACGACGTCGGGGGTCAGCACGGGAAGGTCCGCGCCGTGCATCGCCCCGTCGTCGACGACGATCTTGATGTAGTCGGCGCCCTCGGCGACCCGGGCGGCGACGAACGGCGCGGCGTCCGCCACCTGTGCGACGGTGGGGAACGGGCCGGCCGCGTCGCCGAGCGCCGCCATCGCCTGCGGGTCGAGACCGGTCATCAGTTGGCTCGGGTGGCCGCCCGGGGCCGTGGCGAGCAGGCCGCAGCTGCGCAGGTCGGCCACGTCATCGCAGTCGGCCGCCAGCCGGCGCTGGCGGGCCAGGTTGTCCGGCAGGCAGAACATGTCCAGTTCGGTGGTGACGCCGGCGGCCAGGGCCTGGGCGAGGCTGCCGTCGAAGGTGTGGGTGTGGGCGTCGATGAGGCCGGGCAGCAGGGTCCGGCCGGTGCCGTCGACCTGCACGTCGGCCGGTCGGTCGTCCGGTTCGGCAATCCGGTCGCCGTCGATGAACACGTCGGCTCGTTCCACGGTGTGCTGCCCGTCGAACACCCGCACGTCACGGATCACGGTACGCATTGCGGCCTCCAAGGCGGTGGGAGTGGCTCGGCCGGGACGGGATCGTCCCGACTCGGCAACCAGGAGGGCGCCCGCGTCGCCAACTGTGACAGCGGTGGTGCTCGGCTGCGGGATGGATCACATTTCGCCACCGGCGATGTCACACTCCGGGGCGACGGTGTCCTCTCAGAGGTGAACCCGACCGGAGGTGACACCCGTGTCCGACGACGTGCAGCCGGCGCCGACCGCCGACCCGACGACTACCTTCCTCGCCCACCGGGAACCGCTGTTCTCGGTGGTCTACGCGATGCTGGGCAGCGTCGCCGACACGACGACGTGCTGCAGGAGACCTGGTTGGCCTGGGCGGCAAGAAACCACACCGACGGTGCGTCGATCGAGAACCCACGCGCCTATCTGACGCGGGTCGCCGTCAACCAGGCCCTCGCCCAGCGCGCGGCCCTCGACCGGCGCCGGGAGTCCTACGTCGGCCAGTGGCTGCCCGAGCCCCTCGCCACCCTGCCCGCCGAGGACGGCGACGCGGGCGACGCCGTCCTGCGCGCCGAGTCCTCGTCGATGGCGCTGCTGGTGGTGCTGGAGACCCTCACCCCGGCGGAACGGGTCGTCTTCGTCCTGCACGAGGTGTTCGGCTACCCGCACACCGAGATCGCGACCATCATCGGCCGCTCACCGGCGGCGGTGCGCCAACTCGCCCACCGGGCCCGTGAGCATGTGCAGGCCCGCCGCCCCCGGTTCCAACCCGATCCCCGACTCCAGCAGCAGGTGACCGAGCGGTTCTTGACCGCCGCGCTCGGCGGTGACCTGCGCGGCCTGCTGGCCGTTCTCGCCCCGGAGGTCACCCTGTGGACCGACGGTGGCGGCAAGGGCCCTGCCACCAGCCTGCACCCCGTGCACGGGCGCGACGAGGTGGCCCGGCTGCTCGTCGCGGTCGCCGCCGGTGTCCCGGCCGGGCTCGACATCCGCTACCGGCCGGTCAACGGCGATCCCGCCGCGATCCTGTTCGAGCGCAATGTTCCGTTCGCGGTCCTGGTGCTCGACCTCGACCCCGAGCAGGAGACGGTGCGCCGGGTCTTTTCCGTCACCAACCCCGACAAGCTCTCCCGGGTCGGCGGATGAGGCGGCGGATCGCGAGCCGGCCTGGTCGTGCCGCTGGCGGCCGTGCCGCCGGCACCACCGTCCGCCGGGTCGTCACCGACAACGGCCCCTGCTACAAGTCCTTCCTCTGGCCAACATCCTTTCCGAGGTCAGGGGGCAGGTCGGCACTCCCCGCGCCCTCGTGAGCGGTCCAGGTCCGCGGACCATCGAAGCGCCACGCACGACCGGCGGCGTCGGCAACGTCGTCGCCGGCCTCCAGGAGGGACCTGGCCCTGGCGCGGCCACCGTGGCAAGGTGGTGAGGCGCGCTTGACGCTGGAGCTTGATCATGCAGGAACGGGTGGTCGTCGTCGTCGGCTACGACGGCGCTGAGTTGCTGGACGTCGCCTGCGTGACGTCCAGCCTCCACCTCGCCAACCGCATCGGGGCCAACCCACCCTACCGGCCCCTGCTCGCCACACCCGGCAGCCGTCCGATCACGTGCGACTCCGGGCTGCGGGTGGATGCCCATGTCGCCGTGGAGCGATTCAACGCCCCGCTGGACACCCTGCTGGTCTCCGGTGGCCTCGGCCACGAACGGGCTGCCGGAAGCACCTCCCTGGTCGGACACGTGCGACGCTTGGCCGCCCTCGCTCGCCGGGTCGCGGCGGTCTGCACCGGGTCCACAGTGCTGGCGGAGGCCGGTTTGCTCAACAACCGGCGCGCCACCACCCACTGGATGTACGCCGACCAGCTCGCGCACCGCTATCCCGACGTACAGGTCGATCCGGATCCGATCTACATCCGGGATGGCCGTATCGCGACCTCCGGCGGAGTCACGAGTGCCCTGGATCTGACCCTGGCGTTCATCGAGGAAGATCACGGGGTGGCACTGGCGCGCGGCGTCGCGCTGGGCACGGTCGCGTATCTGCAGCGCCCGGGCGGCCAGACACAGCGGAGCATGTTCCTGACCCCTCACGCCACCGACGATCTCGTGGTCCGCCGGACGACCAACCACATCCTGAGCCACCTCGGCGACGACCTCAGCACCGGCAGACTGGCACGGCTCGCCGGGGTCAGCGAACGCCACCTGTCCCGGTTGTTTCTCGCCTACGTGCACGAGACCCCCGCGCAGTACGTACGCCGGGCGCGGACCGAGGCGGCGGCGCACCTACTGACGTCGACCGCTCTGCCGCTGGCCGCAGTAGCCCGGCGGTGCGGCTTCGGCTCGACCGAATCGTTGCGGCAGGCGTTCCGCGGTCGGTATGCCGTTCCGCCGTCGCAGTACCGGCGAAGCCGCCAGTCGTCCGGAACAGTTGAGCCCACGATATCGGCATCGCTTCACAGGAATCCGGACCCGATCCACCGCGGCTGCTGACCGGCCCTGGTACGGCCCCGACGATCGGTGCCATGACTGAGAGGCTGGTGCCGCGTGGGGCGAGGCTCACCGATCGTTGGCCGACCGCGTTGGCGATCGTTGTCAGCTCAGGCGCGATCACCGTGATTGCGCTCGTGGGACGCGAGGCCGAGCTGTTCGGCCCGGCCATCGCCACGATGGCGGGAATCTATCTGATGGCGTACGCGGTCGGTCGTCCGTGGACGGCGTGGCCGGCATTCGTCGTGCTGAGCGCGGTCGTGTCGGCGCTGCACGTCCTGCGGCACTCGCGACTGCTCCCGCTCGATCCGGCGACGGGGATGGCGTTCGTCCTGGTGCCTCTGTGGTTGTGGGCGGTGGCCCGCCGTCGGTTCACCGATGTCGGCACGTTTTCGATCCAGACTGGCGGCGCGGTGGGCTTCGGTGTGCTCACGTTGCTGTGCGCAGCAGTTCAGCCGCGGCTGGGGGCCGTGCTGGCCGGTATCGGTTTCCTGACGCACGGGGTCTGGGATGCGTACCACTTCACAGCCGGCAAGGTGGTGAGCCGGCCGTGGTCGGAGTTCTGCGCCGTGGTCGACCTCGTGGTGGGCGCGGCCCTGATCGTCGCCGCCATGGCAAGGTGAGCGATGTCCGACGTGGAGGTGATCGGCGGCACCGGGCTGGCGGTTCGCGTGTTGGGGCCGCTCGAGGCATCGGTGGGCGGGCGGGCTGTCACCCTGACGTCGCCCCGGCTGCGCAGCTTGCTGGTGGTGCTGGCCCTGTCGGCGGGGGCACCGGTGTCGATCGGCCGGTTGGCGGCCGCATCTGGGATGAGGACCTGCCCGAGCACGCCCGTCGCGCGGCGCAGCCGGCCGCAGCGCGGCTCGGGCTAACGAGCCCGATGGTCACCTTCTCGGCTCGTACCGCATCACCACCGCCCCCGAGGCGAACTCCAGCCGGCTCACGAGCTTCAAGTCGACATACTTCGACAGACCCGCGAACAATGTCGGCCCGTGGCCCGCTATCCGGGGCTGCACCACGAACTCGTACTCATCGATCAGTCCCAGTTCCGCCAACGCCAGCGGGAGCTGCACGCCTGACACGAAGAGTCCCTTACCCGACTCCTGCTTGAGCTGCTGAACGGCCTTGCCCAGGTCCCCGCGCACGAGCTCCGCATTCCAATCGACCCGCTCCAGGGTGCTTGACACGACGTACTTCTTTGCCGCGTTGATCGTCTGGGCGAAGGGTTCCATCCAATCAGGTCTCGACCCCGTCGGCGCCGGCGGCCGCCACGCTGCCTCCATCATTTCGTACATCACCCGACCAAAAAGAAGTGCATCGGCCCGGTTGAGGTTCTCGGTGTGGTGACGATGCAAGTCTTCGTCAGGGGGAATTGCAAGATGATCGCAGCACCCGTCCAATGTGACGTTGATGGAGTACCGAAGAGGTCGCGTTTCGCTCGCCTCGTCGCCTGTGGTCACATGGTCTCCTCGTGGCTGGCGGATCCGGTCCGATGAGCGACGAACACCACAAGCGGTGCGTCGCCCCGGTTATGGCCAGCATACGGGGCGCTGCCCCGGTTATGCCGGACGCGGATTTGACCCGGACGCGGTACGTGCGGTCTGCCGGTACGGCTTCGAGAAAAAGAACCACGCGGCTCACCATCTCCACCAACCGTCGGATTCGTTGACGAAGGCCGACTGCGCCAAGTCGGCGTCGGCCTGGGCCGTGATCGGCGCGGCACCGTCCGCCGGGGACGCATGGTCGCCGACCGGGCCCGGCGGCCACGAGATCCCGCCCGTCGCGGTGGCGTCCCGGTAGTTGCCGGAGGCGTCACCGACGCGGGTGCCGGGCCGCTCGTCCAGGGGGGAGGTACGCCTCCTCGATCACCGGTGTGTCGGCCAACGCCCGGATCTCGGCGGGCACGAGCGCCCGCTGCCAGACCTTCACGTCGTCGATCCGACGCGCCGCCACGGAGAGTGCCGGTCAGGCCGGGGCGTGGTAGGCCAGCACGCCCCGGTTGACCGCGGCGATCGCCTGCCTGGCGGTGGACCTCAGCTCCGACGAGGCACCGCCGGAGTCGGCGAGCTGACCGAGCAGGTCGACCACCTGCCGGGCCCACCGGACGAAGTCGCCGGCCGGCATCTCGCCGTCGATCTCGTGGCCGCTCGCGAGCACCTTCGCCAGGGCCTCGCCCCGGGCCCAGCGGTAGACCGGCCAGGCGAAGCCCAGGTCCGGCTCGCGGGTGACCGCTAGGCCACGGGCCGCCTCGTCCGCCTCGATCTCGCTCCACAGCTTGAGCGTCTCGTCGACCGCCTCGGATACGGGGCCGCGCGGCAGCGACGCCCGCTCGTCGACGTCGCGGCGGGCCTCGAAGACCACCACCGACACGGCGGCGGCGAGCTCGGCCGGGGAGAGCCCGTCCCAGACCCCCCGGCGCAGGCACTCGGCGACCAGCAGATCCGCCTCCGTCCAGATCCGGCCGAGCATCCGGCCGGCGTCGGTCACCGTGCCGTCGGGCGCGAGGTAGCCGCGGGCGGTGAGCAGCGCGACGATCCGGTCGAACGTACGGGCCAGCGAACCGGTCCGGCCGGCCACCCGCTGCCGCAGTTCCTCCGTGTCCTTCTCCAGGCGGCGGCGCCGTTCCGCCCAGCGGGCGTGCTCCTCCCGGTCGGGGCAGGCGTGACAGGGGTGGCGACGCAGCTCGCCGCGGAGCTGGCTGAGCCGGTGGTCCTCGCCGACGGCCTGGCGGGAGCGGCCGCCCCGGCGCCCGCCGTGCCGGTCCAGCCCGGTGCCGCTGACCTCGGCGGCCAGGTCGCGTCGGGCGGCCGGCGACCGGTGGTTGAAGTGCTTCGGCACCCGGATCCGCGCCAGCACCTCGGCGGGGGTGGTGAAGTCGCCGGGACTGACGCGGCCGGCCCAGCGGTCCTGGGTGAGCACCAGCGGCCGGGGCTCACCGAAGCCGCCGGTGGCCGGGTCGAGCACGACCGCCAGGCCGGCCCGCCGGCCCGACGGCACCCGGATCACGTCGCCGACGCGCAGCCGCTCCAGCGAGGCCACCGCGGCGGCCTTGCGCTGGCTCTGCCCCTGCCGGGCGATGGCCCGTTCCCGGTCGGCGATGGCGACCCGCAGCGCGAAGTACTCGTCGAAGTCGCCGTGGTGGCAGGCCGCCTCCACGCCGTACGCCTCGATGGTTTCGGTGTTGCGCTGCACCTGGCGGGCCAGGCCGACCACCGAGCGGTCCGCCTGGAACTGCGCGAAGGAGGACTCCAGCAGCGCCCGGGCCGGCTCGGCGCCCACCGTGCCGACCAGGTTGACCGCCATGTTGTACGACGGCCGGAAGCTGGACCGCAGCGGGTAGGTGCGGGTGGAGGCGAGGCCGGCGACGTGCCGGGGGTCGGTCTCCGGGGACCAGACGACGACGGCGTGCCCCTCGACGTCGATGCCGCGCCGGCCGGCGCGGCCGGTGAGCTGGGTGTACTCCCCCGGCGTCAGGTCGACGTGCGCCTCGCCGTTGTACTTGACCAGGCGCTCCAGCACCACGCAGCGGGCCGGCATGTTGATGCCCAGGGCGAGGGTCTCGGTGGCGAAGACCGCCTTCACCAGGCCCCGGACGAACAGCTCCTCGACGACCTCCTTGAACACCGGCAGCATGCCGGCGTGGTGGGCGGCCAGGCCGCGTTCGAGGCCGTCGAGCCACTCCCAGTAGCCGAGCACCGACAGGTCCTCGCCGGGGATCGCGGTGACCCGGGACTCGACGACCCGGCGGATCTCCGCCCGCTCCTCGGGCGAGGTGAGCCGCAGCCCGGCGGCGAGGCACTGCTGCACGGCGGCGGCGCAGCCGGCGCGGCTGAAGATGAACAGGATCGCCGGCAGCAGCCCCTCCCGGTCCAGCCGGTCGACGATGTCGGGGCGCATCGGGCCGCGCCAGCGGGGCCCGCGCCGCCCGCCGCCCGGGCCGGCGCTGCGACCCTCGCCCAGCTCCAGCCGGCGCATGGTGTCGCGGGTGTAGCGCAGCAGCTCGGGGTGCACGTCGTGCTTGCGGGCGGCGTCGGCGTCGTGGAACAGGTCGAACATCCGCTTGCCGACCAGCATGTGCTGCCACAGCGGCACCGGACGGTGCTCGCTGACCACCACGGCGGTCTCGCCGCGCACGGTGACCAGCCAGTCGGCGAACTCCTCGGCGTTGGACACGGTGGCCGAGAGGGAGACCAGGGTGACGGAGGCGGGCAGGTGGATGATCACCTCTTCCCAGACCCCGCCGCGGAACCGGTCGGCGAGGTAGTGCACCTCGTCCATCACCACGTACGCCAGGCCCTCGAGGGTGGCCGAGCCGGCGTAGAGCATGTTGCGCAGCACCTCGGTGGTCATCACCACCACCGGGGCGTCGCCGTTGATGGCGTTGTCGCCGGTGAGCAGCCCGACCTGCTCGGCGCCGTAGCGGTCGACCAGGTCGTGGTACTTCTGGTTCGACAGCGCCTTGATCGGGGTGGTGTAGAAGCACTTGCGCCGCCGGGGCGCGGCCGGGGCCGGGGCGGCCTCGCCGCCGGCCGCGGGCACCACCTCGTCGCCCGCGCCGCCGGGGCCGCCGGCCTCGCGCGCCGGCGCGCCGCGCAGCGCCAGGTGTACGGCGAACTCGCCGACCACCGTCTTGCCAGCGCCGGTGGGGGCGCAGACGAGCACGCCGCTGCCCCGTTCCAGTGCCTGGCACGCCTCCCGCTGGAAGTCGTCGAGATCGAACCCCAGATCGAGGGCGAACTCGTCCAGCGCCGGGAACTGGGAGGCCTGCGCGGCCCGGCGGCGCGCCGCGGCGTACCGCTCGGCGGGGCTCGACATGTCCTCAAGATTAATGCGTGCCGGCGGCGGCCACGTGACAAGGCCAACCGACAGCGGGGTCGGGGGCGGTCGGTAGGGTGCACGGCGTGCCGGACCATGCCGAACCGCCCCACGCCTCACCCGGGGCCGACGACGCCGTCGTCCCGGGCCCGTCCCGCCGCCCCGTGGAGGCGGTTCTGTTCGACTTCCACGGCACGCTGGCCCAGGTGGAGGAGCCCCGCGAGTGGGTGCTCGCCGCCGCGGCCTCCTGCGGCGTGACGCTGGAGCGGATGCGGGCCACCGCGCTGGCCGACCGGCTGTTGACGGCGGGCCGGGCGGGCGGCCCCCTGCCGGCCCGGGTGCCGCCCCGGCTGGCCGAGCTGTGGGCCGATCGGGATCTCTACCCGCACGCCCACCGCGGCGCCTACACGGGGCTCGCGGAGACGGTCGACGCGGGCATCGAGGGCTTCGCCGAGGCGCTCTACGAGCGGGTGCTGGTCCCCGACGGCTGGGTGCCGTACCCGGACACCGCGCCGACCCTGGCCGCCCTGCGCGCCGCCGGCGTGCCGGTGGCCGTGGTCAGCAACATCGGCTTCGACATCCGGCCGATGTTCGCGGCGTGGGGGCTGGCCGACCTGGTCGACGCCTTCGCCCTGTCGTACGAGGTCGGGCGCTGCAAGCCGGACCCGGGGATCTTCCTGCGCGCCTGCGGGATGCTCGGCGTCGACCCGGAGCGCGCGCTGATGGTGGGCGACACGCCGGCCGACGCGGGAGCCGTCGCGGCCGGGTGCGGGGTGCTGGTGCTGCCGGCCGCCGAGGCGGGGCGCGCCAACGGCCTGGGCACCGTGCTGGACGTGGCCGGCGTCGACCAGCACCGCTAACGGCAAGTCGACAGCAGCGTTAACCACCATCGCTAACGCGAGGGCGTTATCGTCGTTGCCATGATCACTGAGATGTCGCCCCGGGACCGGATCGTCCGGGCCGCCGCCGCCCTGCTCGCCGAGGGCGGCCGGGAGGCGGTCTCGACCCGTGCGGTGAGCCGGGCGGCCGGGGTGCAGGCGCCGACCATCTACCGGCAGTTCGGCGACATGCGCGGCCTGCTGGACGCGGCGGCCAGCTACGGGTTCGCCGCGTACCTGCACGCCGAGTCGTCCCGGGACCTCGCCGGCGACCCGGTCGACGACCTGCGCCGGGGCTGGGAGCTGCACGTCGGCTTCGGCCTGGCCAACCCGGCCTGCCACGCCCTGATGTACGGCGACCCGCGTCCCGGCGAGACCCCGACCGCGGCCCGGGTCGCGGCCGACATCCTGCGCCAGCTCGTGCACCGGGTGGCCGAGGCGGGCCGGCTACGCGCAGGCGTCGACGAGGCCACCGAAATGCTGCACGCCGCCGCCTGCGGGGTGACCCTCGCCCTGATCCGCACCCCGCCGCCGCGGCGCGACCCCGCCCTGTCGACCCGGACGCGGGAGGCGGTGCTCGCCGCGCTGGTCACCGACTCTCCCGCCGCCCGGGCGACCTCCCGGGCCGGCAACCCGGTCCGGCACGCGGTGGCGCTGCGCGCCGCCCTCGACGGGCTGGCCACCGACCTCTCCCCGGCCGAACGCGCCCTGCTCGCGGAGTGGCTGGACCGCATCGTCCGCACCACCCCCACCCCCTGACAGTGCGGATGCGGGAGCGGGGCGGGAACGGACGGGTGGCGGGGTGGGTCAGCGGAGCAGGTGGACGGCGGCCGGGACGGCGGTCACGGTCACCGGGAGGTCCAGTGCCCGCTCGCCGTCGGCGTACGTGGTGATGCCCTCGGCGCTCAACTCGACCGTGCGGGCGCGGTAGCTGCGCACCAGCGGGTGCGCCACGTGGGTGCCCCGGTAGATGCGCGGCTTGACCCGCATCAGGGTGCGCCGGTCGAACCGGCCGCCCACCACCACGTCGAGCAGCCCGTCGGCGGGGTCCGCGTCGGGGCAGATCCGCATGCCGCCGCCGTAGCTGGCGCAGTTGCCCACCGCCACCAGCACGGCGTCCACCTCGTGCGCCACCCCGTCGAGCCGCAGCGTGTAGCGGCGCGGGCGCAACCGGGCCAACTCCACCAGGATCGCCAGGTCGTAGCGGCGCGGCCCGCGCGGCCGGCGCATCCGGTTGGCGCGCTCGTTGACGATCGCGTCGAAGCCGGCCGCGAGCACCGCGCCGTACCAGCGGCGCACGCCGTCGGCTCCCGTCAGCCGCGCCAGGTCGACCGGGTAGGTGCGGCCGTCGCGCAGCGCCGCCGCGATCACGTCGACGGCGGCGA
This sequence comes from Micromonospora sp. NPDC023814, assembly GCF_040639595.1. Classification (NCBI taxonomy): domain Bacteria; kingdom Bacillati; phylum Actinomycetota; class Actinomycetes; order Micromonosporales; family Micromonosporaceae; genus Micromonospora; species Micromonospora sp. NPDC023814. The sequence continues at coordinate 86,924 of NZ_JBFAAF010000020.1, read as the reverse complement.
GCGGGTCGGCCGGGAAGCCGGTGTCGACCGCGAAGTCGTTGCCGGTGCCGGCCGGCACCGGACCGAACGGCACCGCCGTGCCGGCGACCGCCTGCAACGCGCGGTGCACCGTGCCGTCGCCGCCCACCGCGACCAGAGCGGACGCGCCGTCGCCGACCGCCGCGTGGCAGGCCGACTCGGCCTCGTCGGCGGTGTGCGCGTGCAGCAGGCGCACCGGCCGGCCGGCGGCCGCGAGCCGGTGCAGGACCTGCGGCAGCAGCCCCTGGTGCCGCCCCCGGCCGGCGGTCGGGTTGGCCAGCACGGCGACGGATCCGCCGGCGGCGGAGGGGTGATCGTCTGCGGTCACGGCGAGCACCGTACCGCCACCCACCGGGGCGGCCGCACCGCCCGCCCCGGCGACGGCGACACCGCCCGCAACCCGCCGCCGCGACCGACCAGCACCCGGGCGCGCCTGACATTTGTCACGGCCGGCCGTGCGGCACGCATTCACCGTCATGACTGATCGCACTGGATACGCCATGGCCCGAACGGACAGACTCAGATCAGCCAGCAGGACCGAGGGCTGGACCGAACAGCGGAGGGAGTGGTCACGGTGGACGATCGCTACGACAACTACTGCGCCGCCGACCGGCTGTTCTACGACTCGCTCGGCAGCGCGGTCGAACAGCCCACCTTCGCGGCGGCCCGGCGGCCCGTGCCCGACGGCTGGCGCTCGGAGCCGCTCGACGACTGGCTCATCTACGCCCCGGAGGGCGGCACGCTGCCCCAGCAGGGCTGGAAGATCCACGTGTCGGCGACCCTGGCCAACGCCGAGCGGGTGCTGGACACCGTCTGGGACTACTGCGTCCCGCGGGAGCTGTCGTTCAAGTTCCTCCGCGGCCCACGCACCCTGCTGCTGCGCAACTCCAAGTACGCCTCCCGCGGGGCCAGCGGCAAGTTCGTCACCGTCTATCCCCGTGACGACGCGGAGCTGGAGCTGGTCTGCAAGGAGCTGGACGAACTGCTCGCCGGCGAACCCGGCCCGTACATCCTCAGCGACCTGCGCCACGGCGCCGGGCCGGTGTACGTGCGCTACGGCGGCTTCGCGGCCCGCTACTGCCACTCCCCCGACGGCCAGGTCGTCCCGGCGATCGAGGACGACACCGGCACCCTCGTGCCGGACCGCCGCGACCCCGTCTTCCACGTGCCGTCCTGGGTGACGCTGCCCGACTTCCTCGGCCCGCACCTGGCCGCCCGCAACGCCACCAGCACCGACGAGGTGCCGTACCGGATCGAGAAGGTCATCCACTTCTCCAACGGCGGCGGCCTCTACGTCGGCCGGGACCTGCGCAGCGACACCCAGGTGGTGCTGAAGGAGGCCCGACCGCACGCCGGGCTGGACGCCGACGGCACCGACGCCGTCGCCCGGCTGGCCCGGGAGGGCGAGGCGCTGCGCCGCCTCGCCGACCTGCCGCAGGTGCCCCGGGTGCACGACGAGTTCACCCTCGGCGAGCACCGCTTCCTCGCGCTGGAGTTCGTCGAGGGCCGCGCGCTGAACAAGGTCCTGGTCGACCGGTACCCGCTGATCGACGCCGACGCCACGGACGCCGACCGCGCCGACTACACCCGGTGGGCGCTGGACGTCCACCGGCAGGTCGAGGAGGTCGTGCTGGCCATCCACGAGCGCGGCCTCGTCTACGGCGACCTGCACCTGTTCAACGTCATGGTCCGCCCCGACGACCGGATCGCGCTGGTGGACTTCGAGGTCGCCGCCCCGATCGACGGGTACCGCCGGCCGGGCCTGCGCAACCAGGGCTTCGCCGCGCCCCGGGACCGCACCGGTCCCGCCGTCGACCGGTACGCCCTGGCCTGCCTGCGACTGGCGCTGTTCCTGCCGCTGACCCAGCTGGTCCGGCTGACGCCGGCCAAGGCCGCGCACCTCGCCGACGTGATCGCCGCCCACTTCCCGGTGCCGAGGAAGCTCCTCGACGCCGCCGTGGAGGAGATCATCGGCGCCCCCGCCGCCGCCACGGCCGGCACGGCCGGCAGGACCGGCAGGACCGGCACGACGACCGACGAACGGGACGGAGCGGCGGCCGACCTCACCGTCGGCGTCGGGCCGGCGCACCGCGACCGGCTCGCCCGGGCGATCCTCGCCAGCGCGACACCCGACCGGGACGACCGGCTCTTCCCCGGCGACATCGAGCAGTTCCGCAGCGGCGGGCTCAACCTCGCCCATGGCGCCGCCGGGGTCCTGTACGCCCTGCACGTCAGCGGCGCCGGGCGCTGGCCCGACCACGAGCGGTGGCTCGTGCGCCGGGCCACGGCGCCCGCCTCCGGCACCCGGTGCGGCTTCTACGACGGCCTGCACGGCGTCGCGTACGCCCTGGAGCTGCTCGGCCGCCGGCAGGACGCCCTCGACGTGCTCGACGTCTGTCTGCGGCAGCCGTCGGACGGGCTGGACCACAGCCTGGCGAGCGGCCTGTCCGGGATCGCGCTCAACCTCGCCGAGCTGGCCGGGCGCACCGGCGAGACGGCCCTGCGCGACGCGGCCTGGCGGGCCGCCGAGCGGGTCGTCGACCGGCTCGCCGACGATCCGGGGCCGGACGTCAGCGGCGGGCGGCACCCGTACGCCGGGCTGCTGCGCGGCCGGACCGGCCCGGCGCTGCTGCTGGTGCGGCTGCACGAGCTGACCGGCGACCCCGCCCTGCTGGAGCACGCCGCCACCGCCCTGCGCCAGGACCTGCGCCGCTGCGTGGTCCGCCCCGGCGGCGCGCTGGAGGTCAACGAGGGCTGGCGCACCATGCCCTACCTCGGGCAGGGCAGCGTCGGCATCGGGCTGGTGCTCGACGAGTACCTGCGGCACCGCGCCGACGAGCGGTTCGCCGAGGCCAGCGCCGGCGTGCGCCGCGCCGCCCGGTCCCCGTTCTACGCGCAGTCGGGCCTGTTCGCCGGTCGCGCCGGCATCGTCGCCTACCTCGCGGCGTACCCGGACGACCCGGAACGGCGCCGCGAGCGGGACGCCCAGGTGCGGCGGCTGGCGTGGCACGCCCTGCCGTACCGGGACGGCACCGCGTTCCCCGGCGAGCAGCTGCTGCGGCTGTCCATGGACCTCGGCACCGGCACCGCCGGCGTGCTGCTGGCGCTGACCGCCGCGCGGCACGACGCGCCGGTGACCCTGCCGTTCCTCGCGCCCCTGGCGGGCGCCCCCGACTCCCTCGCCGACGCGAGGGCGACCGACCCCACCGATCAGCACGGAAGGAGGTGACACGACATGGCGCTTCTGGACCTCCAGGGCCTGGAGATGGCCCCCGCCGACCGCTCCGGCGGCGGCAGCAACGCGAGCCTGCTGCTCTGCGGCGACAGCTCGCTGTCCATCACGACCTGCAACTGATTAGGTCACCACGCGAGGCCCTGGGCGGGTAGACGTACCCGCCCAGGGCCGCACGTCTTTCCGGGAGGTCCGATGCGGACGCTGACCGGCTCCGACCGGCTGCTGCGCCGGGTGGTCCGCGACGGCGGCGGCTGGACGGTCCTGCTCGGGGCGGTCGCGCTCGCCGGCGCGGCCGCCGAACTCGCGCTTCCGGCGACGCTCGGGCTCGCCGTCGACGCCGCCGTCGGCGGTCACGGCTCCTGGTGGCCCGCCGCCGCCTGCGGGCTGGTCGCCGTCCTCATGGTCACCGACGTCCTCGGCGACCTCGCCGGCGGGTACGGCGCGGCCCGCGCCACCGCCCTGTTGCGCCGGCGCCTGCTGCGCCACCTGTTCGCCTCCGACGTGCGCACCGTCCGCCGGTACCCGGTGGGCGACCTGGTCGGTCGGCTCGTCGGCCAGGCCGCCGACGCCGGGCAGGCCGGCACCGCCGTGGTGCTGGGCGTCGTCGCGCTGCTCCCCCCGGTCGGCAGCGTCGTGGCGCTCACCCTGATCGAGCCGCTGCTCGGCGTCACCCTCCTTGGCGGGCTGGCCCTGCTCGCGGTGCTCATGCGCACGTTCGTGACCGACGCCTCCGCCGCCGTCGGCGGGTACCAGCGGGTGCTGGGCGTCATCGCGGGCCGGCTGCTGGAGGCGCTGGGCGGCGCCCGCACCATCGCCGCCGCCGCGACCGCCGACCGGGAACGGGACCGGGTGCTGGCGGCCCTGCCGGAACTGCGCGGGTACGGCCAGCTCGGCTGGCGGCTGCTGGCCCGGGCGAGCGCCCGCACCGCCGCCGTGGGACCGCTGCTCCAGGTGGCCGTGGTGGCCGTCGGCGGGTACGCGCTCGCGGCCGGCTGGCTCACTCCCGGTCAACTGGTCGCCGCGGTGCAGTACGCGGCCCTCGGCGCCGGGCTGGGCGCGGTGCTGGCCACCCTCAACCGGCTGGTCCGCAGCCGTGCGGCGGCCGGCCGGATCGCCGAGCCGCTGGCCCACCCGGTGCGCCCCGACGGCACCGAACCGCTGCCGCCCGGCCGCGGCGAACTGCGGCTGCGGGCCGTCGGCGTCCGCGCCGAGGACGGCAGGGCGGTCCTCGACGGGGTCGACCTGACCGTGCCGGCCGGCGCCACGATGGCCGTCGTCGGACGCTCCGGCGCCGGCAAGTCGACCCTCGCCGCGGTGGCCGGCCGGCTGCACGACCCGGACTCCGGCGAGGTGCTGCTCGACGGGCTGCCGCTGCGCCGGTTGCGCCCCGCCGCGCTGCGCCGGGCCGTCGGGCACGCCTTCGACCGGCCGGCCCTGGTCGGCGAGACGGTGCACGACGCGATCGGGCTCGCCCTGCCCGACGGGCCGGCACGCCCACCCGCCGGCGGCGCCCCGGCCACACCGGCCGTGCTGGCCGCGGCGCGGGCGGCGCAGGTCGCCGACGTCGTCGCCCGGCTGCCCGACGGGTTCCGCACCCGGCTGGTGGACGCGCCGCTGTCCGGGGGCGAGGCGCAGCGGCTGGGGCTGGCCCGGGCCTTCCCCGCCGAGCGGCTGCTGATCCTGGACGACGCGACGTCCAGCCTGGACACCGCCACCGAACACCGGATCGCCCGGGCGGTGACCGACGGCGCGCAGGGGCGCACGCGACTCGTGGTGACCCACCGCGCGACGACGGCGGCGGCGGCCGACCTGGTCGCCTGGCTCGACGGCGGACGGCTACGGGCTGTGGCGCCGCACCGGCGGCTGTGGGCCGACCCGGACTACCGGGCGGTCTTCGCGCCCGGCGGTGACGCCCCGTGAGCGGCGTACGCGGCACGACCTGGGGGGCGCTGCGCGCCCGCCGCCGGGCGCTGGGCCGGCTCGCCGCCTGGTCGGTGGCCGAGTCCCTGCCGGCGCTGCTCAGCGGGCTGCTCGTGGCCCGCGCGGTCGACCGGGGCTTCCTGGCCGGTCAGTTCGGCACCGGCCTGGCCTGGCTGGCCGGGCTCGCCGTGGCCGTGCTGGTCGGCGCGTCCGCCACCGGGCAGGTGTACCGCGGCCTCGGCGACGTGGTGGAGCCGTTCCGTGACGAACTGGCGGCCAGGGTGGTGCACGCGGCGCTGCGCGACGCGACCCGGGCCGGCGGCCGACCGGACAGCGCCGCCGTGGCCCGGCTGACCCACCAGGTGGAGGTCGTCCGGGACACCTTCGGCGGGCTGCTGCTGGTGGTCCGCGGGTTCCTGTTCACCGCCGGCGCGGCGCTGCTCGGCCTGCTCGCCCTGGCGCCACCGCTGGCGGGCGCGGTGGCCGCGCCGTTGCTGGTCGGGCTGGCCGTGTTCGCCGCGGCACTGCCGGCGATGGTGGCGCACCAGCGGGCCCAGGTGGCTGCCGGGGAGGAACTCGGCCGGTCGGCGGCGTCCGCGCTGGCCGGGCACCGTGACGTGGTCGCCTGCGGCGCGCAGGACCGGGTCGTCGCCGGGGTCGCCCGGCGGGTCTCGGCGCAGGCCGACGCCGAGCGGACACTGGCCCGGATGGCGGCGCTGCGCAGCCTCAGCCTCGGGCTCGGCGGCTGGCTGCCGGTGGTGGTGCTGCTGCTGGCCGCGCCGTGGCTGGTGCGGCACGGGCTCAGCACCGGCGCCGTGCTGGGCGCGCTGGTCTACGTCACCACCGGCCTGCAGCCCGCCCTGCACGCGGTCGTGCAGGGCGTGGGCGGCGGCGGCCTGCGCTACGCCGTCACCCTCGACCGGATCCTGCGCACCTGCCCGCCGCCCGGGCCGGTGCCGCGCCCGCCCGTCGTTCCCGGGCCGGTGCCGCGCCCGCCCGCCGTGCCCGGCCCGGCGGCCGCCCCGCCCGCGGTCCGGCTGCGCGGGCTGACCTTCCGGTACGGCCCACACGCCCGGCCCGTCCTGGCGGACCTCACCCTGACCGTGGCCCACGGCGAGCACCTGGCGGTGGTGGGGCCCAGCGGCGCCGGCAAGTCCACGCTGGCCGCCCTGGTCGCCGGGCTGGTGCCGCCGGAGTCCGGCACGGTGCACCTGGCCGGTACGCCCGTCGCCACCACCCCGCCCGAGGCGCTGGCCCGACTGCGGGTGCTGGTGCCGCAGGAGGCGTACGTGCGCAGCGGGACCCTCGCCGACAACCTGCGCTACCTGCATCCCGAGGTGGACGACGCGACCGTGGCGGCCGCCGTGGACGCCCTCGGGGCCCGCCCCCTCGTGACCCGACTCGGGGGGCTCGACGCCGAGATCGACCCCGCCGTCCTGTCCGCCGGGGAACGGCAGCTCGTCGCCGCGGTGCGGGCCTACCTGGCCCGGGCGCCGCTGGTGATCCTCGACGAGGCGACGTGCCACCTGGACCCGACGCTGGAGGCGACCGTCGAGCGGGCCTTCGCCCGCCGCCCCGGCACGCTGGTGGTGATCGCGCACCGGATCAGCTCGGCGACCCGCGCCCGCCGCGTGCTGGTGTTCGACGGCGACCGGCCGCTCGTCGGCACCCACGACGACCTGCTGGTCCGCTCCCCCACGTACCGCGAACTGGTCGGCCGTTGGCAGGACGTCGCACCGCCGGCGCGCGTGCCTCTCGGCCGGGTGTGACCGTAGGAGTCGTCCCCTGGAGCCTCCGGGGCGCCGTCAGATCCAGCCGGCCTCCCGGGCGACCCGCACCGCCTCCACCCTGGTGCGCGCGCCCGCCTTGCGGGTGATCCGCCCGAGGTGGTTGCGCACGGTCCCCGGCGAGAGCCCGAGCATCCGGGCGATCTCCACGACCGGTGCCCCGGCCGCCGTCAGGTCGAGGATCTCGGTCTCCCGCACGGTCAGCGGGCTGTCCCGGACCAGCGCCGCCATCACCAGGTCGGCGTCGATCACCGACTCCCGGCGGGCAAGCCGCCGGACCCCGTCCACCACCCGCTGCGGAGCGACGTCGTTGCCGAGGATGCCGACGGTCCGACCCGGCGTGAGGACCCGGTGCAGGCTGCGCGCCCGGCGGCGGTCGGCGAGCACCAGCAGGGGGCACTGCCCGGCCACCCCCGCCCCGACGAGGTCGAGGTCGACGACCGCCACGTCGGGGCGCTGCGCACAGACCGCCGGCGGGAGGGCGTCCTCCCGGTCCAGCTCCGCCACCACACTGATGTCGTCCTCGGCGGCGAGGACGAGCGAAAGGGCGCCACGGACCAGGGCACCGTCGAGGGCCAGCAGGGTACGGATCACCGTTGACCTTCCCGAGCGTCGTCAGACCGAGCACGGACCGTCCGCATTCAAACACGTACCGAGCGGCGCCGCTCGGCTCAGGCGCCGCGCGCTGTTCCACGCGGGGCGCGGAGGAATCCCTGTCCTCCGGGGCGGCGGAGAGAACGTCAGATCCACCCGTCGCGGCGGGCGCGCCACACCGCCTCCATCCGGTTGCGGGCGCCCGTCTTGCGCATGACCGCCGACAGGTGGTTGCGCACCGTGCCGTGCGCGAGGAACAGCCGGCGGGCGATCTCCTTGAGCGGCAGGCCCTCGGCGGCCACCCGCAGCACCTCCACCTCCCGACGGGTCAACGGACTGGACGGGGGTCGCAGCGCCGTCACGGCGACCGCCGCGTCGATGACCTTCCCGCCGGCGGCGAGTTCCCGGACGGCCTCGACCAGCGCCTCGAGCGACGCGTCCTTGCCGACCAGGCCGCGTACCCCGGCGGCCAGCAGGTCCCCGACCGCGGCCTGGCTCCACCGGCGACCCATGCCCAGCACGGCCGCCTCGGGCGCCGCCCCGATGATCTCGGCGACCACCTCGACCGGCTGCGGCGCGTCCGACGCCAGGTCCACCACCACCACGTCGGGCCGGTGCCGGCGCACCACGGCGGACAGCTCCGCCACCCCGGTCACCTCGGCAGCGACCTCGATGTCCCCCTGGCTCGACAGCGCGGCGCACAGCGCGGTGCGCAGCAGCCCCATCTCCTCGGCAACGACGACGCGGATCAACGCGTGGCTCCGATCTCGGGTACGTGGTGGCGACCGAGTCCCCTGGACGGGACTGTGCGGGCCGGCCGCGTGGACGGATTGGGGGTTCCGCCCGCGACGTCGGACATGGCGACGCTCACGGGCACCGTGTGACCACGCACCGGACGGTGCGACCGGACGGGCCGGACGACCGCACGGGCGGGTCCGCCGGAACTCAGCCGGGGCGTGCGCTCATACCGTGGAGCCGGTCGCCGGGTGCCACCGCTGGCTCTGCGGGGACGGCCACGCCGGGCCGAAGGCAGCACGGGCAAACGGCGGTGTGCCCTGCCCGGCAGCCTCCAGCAGGGCGGTCAACCGGGTGACGGGCAGCCTGCGCCACCCCGGCGAGGGGACAGCCCTCGGCACGGCGACGGGCGGAGGACGGAACGTCGGGCGACGCACTGGGCAGCGACCTCCCCGTGTCGGGAACGTCGACACATCGTAAAGACGCGATCACTCGACCGCAGCTTGTGAACGCGTGGTGACGGATTGCCGACTGGATCGCTCACAACGGGGGTGGCGTGCGCTAGGCGCGCGGGCGCCCGGCCGGAAACGACACAAGCCCCCGGCGAAGGGGGCTCGTGTCGGACGCGGGTGGTGCGTTCGGCCGCGGTCAGGTCATGTCGTCGTAGCGACGGTCGACCGGCGCCGGCGCGGCGACCGGCTCCGGGGCCGCGACCGGCGCGCTGGCGTCGACCCGCTGCCCGGCCTCGACCGGATCCGGGTCCAACTCCAGCGGCGACACCTCGTCGTCGCCGATGCCCGCGTAGACCTCCCGGCCGCGACCCTTGCGCTTGTCGTTGAGGTACGCGACGCCGACGGCGGCGAAGTAGAGCGCGCAGAGGCAGATCGCCAGCGCCGTCATCCCGAACGGGTCGGGCGTCGGGGTGACCACCGCGGAGAAGGCGAAGAAGACGAAGACCGCCACCCGCCACCAGCCCAGCAGCCGCTTCGCGCTGGCGATGCCGACGAAGTTCAGCATCAACACCAGCAGCGGGAACTCGAACGCCACCCCGAACAGCAGGATCAGGTTCGTCACGAACGAGACGTACCTGGTGATGTCCAGCGTCGTGTTGATGTCGCTGCCGGAGATCTCCAGCAGGAACTCCAGGCCCTTCGCGGTCACGAAGTACGCCAGCACCGCCCCGGCGGCGAACAGCGGCGCCGCCAGCCCGGTGAAGACGTACGCGTAGCGCCGCTCGTGCCGGTGCAGGCCCGGCGCGATGAACGCCCAGAGCTGGTAGAGCCAGACGGGCGCGGCGATGATCAGCCCGACCCAGAGACCGATCTTCAGGTTCAGCAGGAACAGGTCGGCCGGGCCGAGCTGGACGAAGTCGCACGCGCCGTTCGTCGTCTGCGCCTGCTCCAGGTCACAGTACGGCCGCTTGAGCACGTTCAGCACCGGCCCGGCGAGCCAGATGCCGAAACCGAACCCGACCAGGATCGCCAGGGACGCCTTGAACAGCCGGTTGCGTAGCTCGCGGATGTGCTCGACCAGCGTCATCGAGCCGTCGGCGGCCCGCTCGAAGTTGCTCGGACCGCGCTTACGGAGAGCGAAGGCCACGGTGTTCGGGCCCTCGGTCAGTTGTCGCGGACGCGGTGCACCGGGTCAACGACCGGCTGCTGCTGCGGCGGGGCCTGGTGGGGCGCCTGGTGCGGGGCCTGCTGACCGGCGTGCGGCGGGAGCGGCTGGTAGCCGGCCTGCGCGTCGGCCTTCTCGGCGAGGTCGCGGTCGTCGTCGTGCAGGCTCTTGGTCTCGGCCTTGATGATCCGCAGCGAACGGCCCAGCGAACGGGCCGCGTCGGGGAGCCGCTTCGCGCCGAAGAGCAGGATCAGCACGACCACGAGTACGGCGATGTGCCACGGCTTGAGGGCACCCATGGGAAGCTCCAGTCGCTCTGTGTCGTCGTGAGGGGTGTACCGCAGCCATCGTACGTGCGCCGACGGCCGTTGCCACCCGCCGGGTTCGTCCCGGCCGGTGAAGTCTTGACCAACCCGGGATGTCCCGTCAACACTCCCCCGACGGATCGTTCCTGCGCGGTACCGGACCGGATCGCGCAGGGACGCGACACCGACCGATCAACCGCCGCGCTTGGCCTTGATCAGCTCGACTCGCCGGTGGGTGACGTCGAGCTGCTCCTGGAGGGCCTCGGCCCGCTTCTGGAGGGCCTCCGCGGTGTCCCGCAGCGCCTCCGCCTCGGTCGCCCGGCGTTGCAGGGCGACGGCCGCGCGGCGCAGCCGGGGCAGCCGCGCCAGCACCGGCCGGACGGCCAGGGCCAACACGACGAGCGCGAACAGCACCACCGCGAGCACGATCCACTTCACCACGGCGGCCAGCCTACTGGGTGCCCGCGGTCACCGCCGGGTCGGCCGAGGGCACCGCCGGCGGCGTGTCCGACCCGTCCGCCGGGCGCCGGGGCGCGGCCGGGGTCGGCGTCGCGTACGCGTCGAGCGCGGCGGTCGCCGCGGCCCGGACCTGCTCGGCCAGCTCGGCCGGGGCGACCACGGCAACGTCCGGCCCCAGCCCCAGCACGAAGCGGCGGGCCCAGCCCAGGTCGGTGACCCGCAGCGAGACCAGCCACTGGTCGCCGCCGCCGGCCTCGACCCGCTCGCACGGGTAGTACTCGGTGATCCACCGCTCGCCCCGGCCGACCCGCAGGGTGATCAACGGCAGGTCCGGCGAGGGCCGGAACACGCCGTCGGTGAGGTCGTGCGGGCGGGCCTGCGGCGGCACCATCGCCGGCTCGTCCAACTCGGTGACCGCGTCGATCCGGTCGACCCGGAACAGCCGCACCGCCTCCGCCCGACGGCACCACGCCTCCACGTACGCCCGGCCACCGACCATCAGCATCCGCAGCGGATCGACGACGCGGTCCGTGGTCTCGTCCCGCGCCGCCGTGTAGTAGGTGATGCGCAACGCCCGGCCGCTCTCGACGGCGGCCCGCAGCTCCTGCACCCGGCGGGTGTCGGCGGGCAGCCGGACCTCGACGGGCGCGGCCACCAGGTCGCCGGCCGCATTCTCGATCTTGGCGAGGGCCCGCTCCACGGCCTCCCGGTTGGCCACCCCGGGCGTCTCGGCGAGCATCCGCAGCGCCACCACCAGCGCGAGGGCCTCGTCGGGGGTGAGCCGCAACGGCCGGTCGATGCCGGCATCGTAGGTGATGGTCACCCGGTCGCCGTCGAAGGCCATGTCGATCAGGTCGCCCGGACCGTAGCCGGGCAGCCCGCACACCCACAACAGTTCCAGGTCCTCGCGCAGCTGCCGCTCGGTGACGCCCAGGTCACCGGCGGCCTCCGCGATCTCGATGCCGGGCCGGGCGAGCAGGTAGGGCACCAGGTTCAGCAGCCGGGCCAGCCGGTCGGCCGACGCGCGGGAGCCGCCACGGGCGGCCGGCCGGGTCACCGGGCACCCCCGACGACGGCGAGGTCGTCGTGCCGAGCCGCGATCTCCTTGAGCCGCTGGATGACCGCCTCCCGCACCTCGGGCGGGTCGAGCACCCGCACGTCCGGACCGTAACCGACGAGCTGGCCGGCGAGGACGTCCACGTCGGCGTACGGCAGGACGAGCCGGTCGCCGTCGGGCCCGGCGGTGACACCGACCGCCCAGCGGCGCAGCCCGGCGGCGCGGCCCGGGGCAGCCAGCACGGTGGCCCGCCCGGTGCGCTCCACCGGCCCCGACCAGCGGGCCACGTGGCTGATCAGGTCGACCCCGGCCGGCGGCACGTAGCCGCCCGGTGTGCCCGTCACCCGGACCGCGCCGACCACCCGTGACAACCGGAAGCAGCGGGTCGCCTCACGGTCGAGGTCGTGGCCGACCACGTACCACCGGCCCCGCCAGCAGACCACACCCCACGGCTGCAACCGGCGGCGGTTCGGCTCGTCGCGGTCGGGCACCCGGTAGTCGAAGGTGACCTCCCGCCGGTCCCGGGCGGCGGCGGTGAGCGGCGCGAACGCCGGGTCCACCGTCACCATCGGCTCCAGGCCCAGCGTGGCCTGCGGGTCCACGTCGACGCCGGCGGCGCGCAGCTTCGCCAGCCCGGAGGAGGCGGCGGCGGCCAGCCCGGCGTGCTGCCACAGCCGCGCGGCGATGCCCACCGCGGCGGCCTCGTCCGGCTCGAGGGGAATGTCCGGCAGCGCGTACTCGCGGTGGGCGATCCGGTAGCCGGGCTCCGCGTCGAAGACGCTCGCCGTCCCGGTCTCCAGCGGTACGCCCAGCTCACGCAGCTCGGCCTTGTCCCGCTCGAACTTGCGCTGGAACGCCTCGTGGTCGCGCGCGTCCTCCGGATCGTGCTCGTAGCCGGGCACGGTCGCGGCGATCTGCGCGGCGGTCAGGAACCGTCGCGTGGACAGCAGGCAGATCACCAGGTTGACCAGGCGTTCGGTGCGGGTCCGCGACACGGGTAGACGCTAGCAGCCCGCGCTCCGGGCACGTGCACCCACGCGGGCACCACGTGGGTCGCGTCGCACCGGCCCCGCGTCCGGTCCGCCCGCACGGCACGTCCGGCGGTCATACAGTGACCTGGTGGCGCGGCCGGAGGTGAAGACGGAGAGCGTCGGCACCGTCGTGGTCGCCGGGGCCGCCAACCTCGCCATCGCCGTCGCCAAGCTGGTCGCCGGGCTGCTCTCCGGGTCGGCGGCGATGCTCTCCGAGGCCGTGCACTCCGTCGCCGACACCACCACCGAGGTGCTGCTCTACCTCGCGCTGCGACGCGGGGCGCGCCCGGCAGACGCCCGCCACCCGTTCGGGTACGGAAAGGAGAGCTACGTCTGGGCCTTCCTGGCGGCGGTGTTCACGTTCGTCGCCGGCGCCGGCTTCGCCATCACCCACGGCGTCACCACCATCCTGGTGCACGAGCACAGGAACGACTACCTGGCCGCCTACGTCGTGCTGGCCGTGTCGTTCGCCATCGAGTCGGTGTCGCTGGCCCGCGCCGTACGCCAGATCCGCACCGAGTCCCTGCAGTTGCACACCACACCACGCCGGTTCCTGCGGCTGACCGCCGACCCCGCCGTCAAGGCGGTGTTCTTCGAGGACGCCGCGGCCCTGATCGGCTTGGTGCTGGCCGCCGTCGGGTTGGCCCTGTCCCAGCTCACCGGCGAGGAGCTGTGGGACGGCCTGGCCTCCATCCTGATCGGGGTGCTGCTGCTCGTGGTCGCCACCGTCCTGGCCCGCAGCAACATCTCGCTGCTGGTCGGTCGGGCGGTGCCGGAGCGGGTGCACCGCGAGATCGCCGGCGAACTCGCCGGGCTGGCCACCGTGCGCCGACTCGACACGCTGCTGACCATGCAGCTCGGCCCGGCCGACGTCCTGGTCGCCGCGAAGCTGGACTTCGACGACGAGGCGACCGGCGCGACCATCGAGGCCGTTGCCGACGAGGCCGAGCGCCGCCTCACCGCCCGCTACCCGCAGATCCGGTACGTCTTCCTCGACCCCACCGGCACCCCACGCGGCGGCGCCCGGCAGCCGGACGACCCCGCCGGCTGACCGCCCTGCCTTCTCCCCCCGGCCGCCCCGCCCTGCTCTCCCCCGGCCGCCCCGCCCTGCTCTCCCCCGGCCGCCCCGCCCTGCTCTCCCCGGGCCGGGCCGCCCTGCCTTGCTCCGGCCGCCGCGCCCGGCGGCATCGCCCGGCCGCCCCCGGGCGCGGCCGGCCGGGGCGGCGACGCTAGCGTGCCGGGCATGGTGCGATGGCGGTCCGGAACGGTGACGGCGCTGCGGCGGCAGTGGACCGGGGCGGTGGAGCTCGACGTCGACCTGCCCGACGGCGCCACCGTCCGCGCCCTGGCCTACCCCGAGCTGGTCGGCCGACCCGAGCCCGGCGATCGGGTGCTACTCAACGCCGGCGCGCTGCTGATGGGCCTCGGCACCGGCGGGTACGCCCTGGTCGTGGCACTGCCCGACCGGCTGCCGCCGGACCCGCCACAGGCCCTCGACACCCGCGACGCCGGTCACCTCGTCAAGGCCCGCTACACCCCGCTGCAGCCGATCCTGCTCGGCGTCGACGAGGAGGCGTCCCCGCACCGCGAGGTCCTGGCCGCCGCCGACGACCTGGGCGGCCTGCCGGTCGTCACCGCCGACCTGCACTCCGCGCTGCCGGCGGTCCTGGCCGGCATCCACGCCGACGCCCCGGACTCCCGGGTCGCGTACGTGCTGACCGACGGCGGGGCGCTGCCCGCCTGGTTCTCCCGCACCCTCGCCGGGCTGCGCGACCACCTCGCCGGCACGGTCAGCGTCGGCCAGGCGTTCGGCGGCGACCTGGAGGCGAGCACCGTGCACAGCGGCCTGCTGGCCGCCCGCCACGTCCTGGGCGCCGACGTAGCGATCGTCGCCCAGGGACCCGGCAACCTCGGCACCGGCACCCGGTGGGGCTTCTCCGGGGTGGGCGTCGGCGAGGCCGTCAACGCCGTCGCCACGCTGGGCGGGCGCCCGGTCGGGTCGCTGCGGATCTCCGACGCCGACCCCCGGCCCCGGCACCGGGGCGTGTCGCACCACAGCCTCACCGCGTACGGCCGGGTGGCCCTCGCCCCCGCCGAGCTGGTGGTGCCCGACGGACTGGACCCGGCGCTGGCCCGCGAGGTGGACGCCGCGCTGGCCCCCCTCGCGGCACGGCACACCGTCGTCCGGGTGCCCACCGACGGGCTCGACGCCGCGCTGCGGGCGACGCCGGTGCCGCTGTCCACCATGGGTCGGGGCCTCGACGCCGACCACGCGTACTTCCTGGCCGCCGCCGCGGCCGGCCGGCACGCCGCCCGCCTGCTGATCTGACCCGGCCCGAGCCCGACCCGGACGCCGGACGACCGACCTGCCCGGCGGCGGGCTTCAGGTCGCCAGATAGCCCTGCCGCACGATGCGCTCGGCGGCCTTCTCGTACGCCGCCGGGTCGTCCGGGACCAGGGTGCCCAACCCGTCCACGTAGCGGTTGTACATGCAGAACGCCGCCGCGATCAGGACCGCGTCGTGGATCTCCAGGTCCGTCGCGCCGGCACCCCGGGCGGCCTCCACCAGGTCCACCGTCACGTCCCGGCCGCTGCGCTGCACGGCCTCGGCGACGCGCAGCAGCGCCCGCAGCTTGTCGCTGACCTCCGCGTCCACCGGATCGGCGAGGACCCGGTCCACCAGCGGCATCCCGGAGGGGAGCTGCGCCGCCGCGAAGGCGGAGTGCGTCGCGCAGCAGAACCGGCACTCGTTCAGCCCCGACACGTACGCCGCGATCAGCTCCCGCTCCCCGGGCGTCAGCGTCGGGTGCGGGGCGCGCAGCAGCACCTCCGCCAGCGCGTTGAGGGGCTTGGCCGTCTCCGGCCGGAACCGCATCGGGCCCCGGATGCCCGGATGCTCCCGCTCGTCGATACCGAGGTCGATGTGTGCGATGACGTCACCATCCCTTGCCGCCACGGCGGGCGTGCCCGGTCCTCGGACCGACAACGCCGAACGGGACGATCGTCCCAGCGCCGCCGGGCCGAGGCCACTTCGAGCTTGCGGTGCCACCGGGGCCGGGTCAGGCCGTGACGACCAGCGCCGCTCGGGGCGCGGTCAGGCCATGAAGATCAGGGTGAGCCAGGCGCCCACGATCAGCACCAGCGCGAGCGCCAGCACCCAGGTGGGCACCGTGTACTCGCCGCGCCGGTTGCGCTCGATCTCGGCGCGGATCTTCTCGCGACGGCGCTCGACCCAGTTCTGCCGCGCCCGGCCGCTGTCGGGAGGTTCGGAAGTCGTCATGGCGCGGTCAGCCTACCGGGCCGGCCGACCCGGCAGGCGGTCACCACCACACCGGACCGGCCCGCACCGTCACATGCTGGCGATCAGCCGCTCCACCCGCTCGTCGTACGCCCGGAACGGATCCTTGCAGAGCACCGTGCGCTGCGCCTGGTCGTTCAGCTTCAGGTGCACCCAGTCGACGGTGAAGTCACGCCGCTTCTCCTGGGCGTGCCGGATGAACTCGCCGCGCAGCCGGGCCCGGGTCGTCTGCGGCGGAGTCTCCTTCGCCTCGAAGATCTCCGGGTCGGTGGCCACCCGGTCCACCTCGCCGCGCCGCTCCAGCAGCCCGTAGAGGCCCCGGCCCCGACGCAGGTCGTGGTAGGCGAGATCCATCTGGGCGACCCGCGGGTGCGACAGCGGCAGGTCGTGCTTGCGCTGGTAGCGCTCGATCAGCCGCAGCTTGGTCACCCAGTCGATCTCCCGGGCCACCGGCTCCAGGTCGCCGGTCTCCACCGCGCGCAGCACCCGGCCCCACAACTCCACCACCCGCTTGGCGGTCTGGTCGCCGCCGCGGCGCTCCACGAACTCGGTCGCCTTCGCCAGGTATTCCTGCTGGATCTCCAGCGCGCTGACCTCCTTGCCGGAGGACAGCCGCACCTTGCGCCGGCCCGTGATGTCGTGCGACACCTCGCGGATCGCCCGGATCGGGTTCTCCAGCGTCAGGTCCCGCATCACCACCCCGGCCTCGATCATCCGCAGCACGATGTCGGCGGTGCCGACCTTGAGCAGGGTTGTGACCTCGTTCATGTTGGAGTCACCGACGATCACGTGCAGCCGGCGGTAGCGCTCCGCGTCCGCGTGCGGCTCGTCGCGCGTGTTGATGATCGGCCGGCTCCGGGTGGTCGCCGACGAGACGCCCTCCCAGATGTGCTCGGCCCGCTGCGACAGGCAGTAGACCGCCCCGCGCGGCGTCTGCAACACCTTGCCCGCGCCGCAGATCAACTGCCGCGTGACCAGGAACGGGATCAGCACGTCGGCCAGTCGGCCGAACTCGCCGTGCCGGGAGACCAGGTAGTTCTCGTGGCAGCCGTACGAGTTTCCGGCCGAGTCGGTGTTGTTCTTGAACAGGTAGATCTCGCCCGCGATGCCCTCGTCGTGCAACCGCTTCTCCGCGTCGACCAGCAGCCCCTCCAGGATCCGCTCGCCGGCCCGGTCGTGCGCGACCAGGTCCACCACCGAGTCGCACTCCGGCGTGGCGTACTCCGGGTGCGAGCCGACGTCGAGGTAGAGCCGGGCGCCGTTGCGCAGGAACACGTTGCTCGACCGGCCCCAGGACACCACTCGGCGGAAGAGGTACCGGGCGACCTCGTCGGGGGACAGCCGCCGCTGCCCGCGGTAGGTGCAGGTGACGCCGTACTCGGTCTCAAGGCCGAAGATTCGCCGCTCCATGATGAGACATTAGCCGCCCGAGGCCCCAGATGGGCAGCGCTCACCACGTCGTCTCGCGCCGGGGACGCCCGCCGGCCACGCCGGGGGCCACGCCGGGCTCGCCGGACCCGCCGTCACCGGGCACGTCCTCGCCGTACGCCCCCCGCCGGCGCGTCCCAGGTGGACCGTGCCGCCGCACGGGCGCACCGGCACGAAGGGACGGCGTCGCGCCGGGGCGGGCGTCGTCCGGCCCGGTCGATCCACGCGGGTCGGTCGGGACCGGCCCGCCGCGGCCGGCCCGCCAACCTGCGGGCGTACGACGACCGCGCGGGCGCCCAGGCCCACGGCCCCGACGCCCGCGCGACCGACTCCGCTACGCCTCGGGGGCCTCCGACTGCTGGCCCTCCAGGTCCGCCGAGCCGGCCGACGTGGTGGGCTTCCCCGCCTCCTCGGTCGGCGCGGTCGGGGTCTCCGGACGGGCCGGCACGGCCGGCTCCTCGGCCTTGCCGCCGTCGAGCAGGGCGGTCAGCGCCGCCCCGGTGATGCGGCGGAACGTCCGTCCCACCCGGCGCCGGTCCAGGACCGCCACCTCCAGCTGGTTCGCGGCGATGGTGCGGGACGCGCCGCCCTCGCCCCCGACGCTGCCCAGCGCCTGCACCGCGACCTTCACCGCCTCGCCCAGCGACATGTTCGGACGGTGGTGGGACTTCAGCACGCCGGTGATCGCCTCGGCCTGCCCGCCCATCGCCATCCGGCCCGGCTCGTCGTTGACGGAGCCGTCGTAGGTGAGCCGGTAGAGCTCGTCGTCCTCGGCGGTGGCGCCGACCTCGGCCACGCAGATCTCCACCTCGAACGGCTTCGACTGCTCGGTGAAGATGGCGCCCAGGGTCTGCGCGAACGCGTTCGCCAGGGCCCGGCCCGTGACGTCGCGCCGGTCGTAGCTCAGGCCGTTCAGGTCGGCCATCCGCACGCCGGCGCGGCGCAGGTTCTCGAACTCGTTGTAGCGACCGACGGCGGCGAAGCCGATCCGGTCGTAGATCTCACTCACCTTGTGCAGGGCGCTTGAGAGGTTCTCGGCGACGAAGAGCACCCCGCCCTCGTAGCTCAGGACGACCGCGCTGCGGCCCCGGGCGATGCCCTTGCGGGCCAACTCGGAGCGGTCGCGCATGATCTGCTCGGGCGAGGCGTAGAACTGCATGGCCACGGCGGCGGTTCTCCTTCAGGGCGCTGTGCTGACGGCTGCTGACTGGTGCGGGCGGGAGCGGATCAACCGCCCGGATTCTCCATCCGGCCGGAGACCACGCTCTCGGCGATCGCCGACATCTCCTCGTCGGTGAGCCGGTGGGTGCCCTCCGCCGTCGCCGTCATCACCACCGGGTAGATCCGGCGGATCAGATCCGGCCCGCCGGTGGCGGTGTCGTCGTCGGCCGCGTCGTAGAGCGCCTCGACCGCGAGCCGGACCGCCTCGTCGATCGAGAGACCCGGCTGGAAGCGCTTCTTCAGCGCGGAGCGGGCGAACAGCGAACCGGAGCCGATCGCGTCGTAGCCGGTCTCCTCGTACGGGCCGCCGGTGACGTCGAAGCTGAAGATGCGGCCGGCCCGCGCCGGATCCTTCGCGGCCAGGTCGAAGCCGGCGAAGAGCGGGACCACCGCCAGGCCCTGCATGGCGGCGCCCAGGTTGCCGCGGATCATCGAGGCGAGGCGGTTGGCCTTGCCGTCGAGCGAGAGCATCGCGCCCTCGATCTTCTCGTAGTGCTCCAGCTCCACCTGGAACAGTCGCATCAGCTCGATGCCGATGCCCGCCGTGCCCGCGATGCCCACCAGGGAGTACGCGTCGGCCGGGTGCACCTTCTCGATGTCGCGCTGGGCGATCAGGTTGCCCATGGTGGCCCGCCGGTCGCCCGCCATCACGACGCCGCCGACGGCCGAGATGGCCACGATGGTCGTCGCGTGGGGCGCCATGTCAGCGGCCATACCCGGCGGCAGCGGCCGTCGGCCGGGCAGCATCTCGGGGGCCACCTTGCTCAGGAACGAGGTGAAGGAGGACGTCCCCGCGTTGGTGAACACATCTGGTAGACGCCCGGATGGATCAAAACCCGCTGCCACGTGGTTCCTCTCAGATATGTGATCGCCCCGGCCAGCCGCGACTGATCGTCACGGAACTGGCCGAGACCACCGTTGCAGTTGAAGCACAATATCCCGCGCACCCAGCCGGTGCGATGATCGTGGTCCAGATGTTGGGGGTCCGGCGTGCCGCAGATCGCGCAGACGCCACCCTGCTCGGCCAGGAGCTCCTGAAACTCCTTCTCACCGATCCCGTAACGCCGCCGCAGGTGGTACTCGCGACTGCCGCCGTAGAGGCGCTGCTTGGTGTTTCGGGTCCGGGCGTTGTGGCACGGCTTGCAGTATGTGCCGTGGCCGGTGCTGTCCGACCGGTTGCGGGGAAAGTCCGCCAGCGGCTTGACCGAACCGCAATCAGCGCAGTATCGGTGCCCATCCGGAACCTTCCGGACCGGCTTGACTTCTCGCCCCCGGGTTTCCCGCGTCCGTTTGGCGTAGCTGGCCTTGGACCGCTGGTTGAAGCACGGCTTGCAGTAGCTGCCGCGACCGCTGGGACGCTTACTACTCGAACAAAATTCGTCGAGCAGCTTCCATTCCCCGCAGTCGCGGCAGCGGCGTCGGCCGTCCCGGTCGTCAAGAGGAAGCGACATGTCCGTTTCGTCCCGGAATGTTCACTGGCCTCCCTTTTGTACGTAACCACGCACGAATTCCTCGGCGTTCTCCTCCAGGACGGAGTCGATCTCGTCGAGCAGGTCGTCGACGTCCTCGGTGATCTCGGCGTGCCGCTCGGCGACCTCCGGGTTCGCCTCGGTGGTGACGTCCTCGATCTCCTCGCCCTGCCGGGACTTGCCCGACTGCGACTGCCCGCCGCTGTCACGAGTGGCCATTGCTGCCTCCTCCACGATCGCCCTGCGATCAACTTACCTCGCGGAGGCGACGAAAAGCCCGCCGCGCGCCGGCTTCGGCACGCGGCGGGAATCCGTCCACGCCGATCAGCCGCCGGTGAGGGTCTCGAGCAGGTCCTTCGCGCTGGGGCAGCGGTCGAAGAGCGCGCCGACGTGCTTACGGGTGCCGCGCTCGGGCTCCATCATCGGCACCCGCACCAGCGACTCCCGGCCCACGTCGAAGATGACCGAGTCCCAGCTGGCCGCGACGACCTCGGAGGCGTACTGGGCCAGGCAGCGGCCGCGGAAGTAGGCGCGGGTGTCCTCCGGCGGCTCGGTCATCGCGGTGCGGGTCTGCTCGTCGTCGAGCAGGGTCTTCATCGCGCCCCGGGAGACCAGCCGGTGGTAGAGGCCCTTCTCCGGGCGGACGTCCGAGTACTGCAGGTCGACCAGCTGGAGCTTGTGCGAGCCCCAGCCGAGCTTCTCGCGCTCCCGGTAGCCCTCCAGCAGCCGCAGCTTCGCCACCCAGTCCAGTTCGTCGGCGCAGAGCATGACGTCGCGGCCCAGCCGGTCCAGCACGCTCTCCCAGCGGGCGAGCACGTCCAGGGTCTGCTCGTCGGCGTCGGCGCCGTAGCGGTCGTCCACGAAGGACCGCACCCGCTCGTAGTACGCCCACTGCACGTCCAGGGCGGTGAGTCGCCGGCCGTCGCGCAGCCGCATCAGGTGGGTGAGCGACGGGTCGTGGCTGACCGCGCGCAGCTCGCTGACCGGGTCGGCGATGCCCAGGTCGGAGCCGAGCGCCTTGTCCTCGATCATGGTGAGGATCAGCGCGGTGGTGCCGACCTTGAGGTAGGTGGAGATCTCCGACAGGTTCGCGTCGCCGATGATGACGTGCAGCCGCCGGTACTTGTCGGCGTCGGCGTGCGGCTCGTCGCGGGTGTTGATGATCGGCCGCTTGAGGGTGGTCTCCAGGCCGACCTCGACCTCGAAGAAGTCGGCGCGCTGGGAGATCTGGAAGCCGGTCTGCCCGCCGTCCTGCCCGATGCCGACGCGGCCGGCGCCACAGACGATCTGCCGGGTCACGAAGAACGGCGTCAGGTACGCCACGATGTCGGCGAAGGCCGTCTGGCGGCGCATCAGGTAGTTCTCGTGGGAGCCGTAGCTGGCGCCCTTGTTGTCGGTGTTGTTCTTGTAGAGGTGGATGGGCTGGGTGCCGGGAATGGTGGCGGCGCGGCGGGCCGCCTCGGCCATCACCCGCTCCCCTGCCTTGTCCCAGCGCACCAGGTCCCGCGGGTTGGTCACCTCGGGTGTGGAGTATTCCGGGTGGGCGTGGTCGACGTAGAGCCGCGCGCCGTTGGTGAGTATCACGTTGGCCAGCCCGAGGTCCTCGTCGGCGAGCGCCTCGGCCGGGTCGTACGCGGCGCCGGAGTAGGTGAAGCCCCGCGCGTCCCGCAGCGGCGACTCCTCCTCGTAGTCCCAGCGGGCCCGGCCGCCCCGGTTGAGTTCCGGGCGCGCCCCGTAGGCGTTGACCACCTGGGAGGAGGTGACCATGGGGTTGGCGCCGGCCTGGCCGGGCACGGAGATGCCGTACTCGACCTCGGTGCCCATGATCCGTCTTACGCTCATCGACCTACCTGCTTCGCTCGCCCGACCCGGTCCCCCGTCACGTCGAGCGTAGTCGGCCGCGCGGCGGATGGGGGCGCGCCGGACCGGGGCGGCAGGCGCGGGCCGGACGGGGACGGGTGGGTCCGGACGGGACGGGGCCCGCGGCGCGTCGCGCCGCGGGCCCCGTGCGGGTGTGGGTCAGAGGTACTGACCGGTGTTGCTGGCGGTCTCTATCGACCGGCCGGCCTCCGCGCCCTTGCCGCCGGAGACGAGCGTGCGGATGTAGACGATCCGCTCGCCCTTCTTGCCGGAGATGCGGGCCCAGTCGTCGGGGTTGGTGGTGTTGGGCAGGTCCTCGTTCTCCCGGAACTCGTCGACGCAGGCGTCGAGGAGGTGCTGCAGGCGCAGGCCCTTGCGGCCGGAGGTGAGGAACTCCTTGATGGCCATCTTCTTGCCCCGGTCGACGATGTTCTGGATCATCGCGCCGGAGTTGAAGTCCTTGAAGTAGAGGACTTCCTTGTCGCCGTTGGCGTAGGTGACCTCGAGGAAGCGGTTCTCCTCGGTCTCCGAGTACATCCGCAGCACGACCGCGTCGATCATGGCCGCGACGGTGGCCTGGGGGTCGCCGCCGTGCTCGGCCAGGTCGTCCGGGTGCAGGGGCAGCCCGGAGAGGATGTACTTGGAGAAGATGTCCTTGGCCGCCTCGGCGTCCGGCCGCTCGATCTTGATTTTCACGTCGAGCCGGCCGGGGCGCAGGATCGCCGGGTCGATCATGTCTTCCCGGTTGGAGGCGCCGATGACGATGACGTTCTCCAGGCCCTCCACGCCGTCGATCTCGCTGAGCAACTGCGGGACGATCGTGTTCTCCACGTCGGAGGAGACACCGGAGCCCCGGGTCCGGAACACCGAGTCCATCTCGTCGAAGAACACGATGACCGGGGTACCCTCGCCGGCCTTCTCCCGGGCCCGCTGGAAGATCAGCCGGATGTGCCGCTCGGTCTCGCCGACGTACTTGTTGAGCAGCTCCGGGCCCTTGATGTTGAGGAAGAAGCTGGTGTGCCGCTCCTTGCCCTCCCGCTCGGCGATCTTCTTCGCCAGCGAGTTGGCCACCGCCTTGGCGATCAGCGTCTTGCCGCAGCCGGGCGGGCCGTAGAGCAGGATGCCCTTCGGCGGGCGGAGCTGGTGCTCCCGGAACAGATCGGCGTGCAGGAAGGGCAGCTCCACCGCGTCGCGGATCTGCTCGATCTGGGCGTGGAGGCCGCCGATGTCGGTGTAGTCGACGTCGGGCACCTCCTCCAGGACCAGCTCCTCGACCTCGCTCTTCGGGATCCGCTCGTAGGCGTACGCCGAGCGGGGCTCGATCATGAGCGAGTCGCCGGCCCGGATCGGCGAGCCGATCAGGGTCTCGGCGAGGTGCACGATCCGCTCCTCGTCGGAGTGCGAGACCACCAGTGCCCGGTCGCCCGGGCTGCCGTCGGGACCCGCGAGGATCTCCTTGAGCATGACCACCTCGCCGACCCGCTCGTAGCCGAACGCGTCGACGATGTTGAGCGCGTCGTTGAGCAGGACCTCCTGGCCGCGCCGCAGCTCGGCGACGTCCAGCGAGGGCGAGACGGCGACCCGGAGCTTGCGTCCGCCGGTGAACACGTCCACCGTGCCGTCGTCGTGCCGCGCGAGGAAGACGCCGTAGCCACTCGGTGGCTGCGCGAGGCGGTCGATCTCCTCCTTGAGCGTCACGATCTGCGCGCGAGCCTCCTTGAGGGTGCTCACGAGCCGGTCGTTGTTCTCGGTCAGCCGCGCCAACTGTGCCTGGGTGGCCGCCAGCCGCTCTTCGAGCTGCCGGACGTGTCGGGGGCTTTCGGTCAACTTGCGCCGCACCAGAGCGAGTTCCTCTTGAAGGAACGCGACCTGCGTGGAGAGATCGTGGGCCTCCTTCTCCCACCGTGCGGCGCGCGAGTCCGCGTCGTCGCTGCGTGCCACGTCCCACCTCCCCGGGGGGCTTGAACGTTCTGCCCTAACACTAGCCGCTATGAGGCCGATTCGGTCCCACGCAACGCGCTCGTCACCGAACCTTGATCGCCAAGGGTGGCCCCGAGGGCCGGTCCGGGCGTTCGGGTACCGTCGGGGCGTGGGACGGGAGAACATGGGGGGTGCGCCGTGGCGGAGGTCATGACCGACCAGCTGCAGGTCTGGGTGGACCAGGATCTCTGCACGGGCGACGGGCTCTGCGTGCAGTACGCGCCCGAGGTCTTCGAGTTCGACGTCGACGGGCTCGCCTACGTCAAGGGCCCCGACGGTGAGCTGCGGCTCGCGCCGGGCAGCCGGGTCGACGTGCCCGAGCACCTGCGCCTCGAGGTGATCGACTCGGCGAAGGAGTGCCCGGGCGAGTGCATCCACGTCGTACGCGGCAGCGACGGCGTCGAGGTCGCCGGCCCGGAGGCCGAGGAGGACTGAGCGCCCCGCCCTCCCGCGCCGCCGGGGGCGGGAGGGCTGCCGGGCGTACGCCTCAGAGCATCGGCCGGCCGACCACCGAGGCGACCAGGCGGGCGAACTCCTCCAGCCGGGCGATCTGCCCCGCGCCACCGTCGTCGAGGGTCTTGCCGAAGCGCAACGCGTCGTGCCGGGGCGCGCCCACCGCCTCGTCGCTGGGCGGCGCCTCGTCCAGCGAGGTCAGCAGCAGGTAGACGTCGATGCTGTCGACGCGGATCCCGCCGTTGTCGTCGCGGGTGAGCCGGCGCCGGCAGCCGACCTCGGTGACGGTGGAGACCGGCACCACCCGCAGCGAGGACGTCATCGACCCGGGTGGCCCCTCCCCCGGCGGCACGTCCTCGCCGTGCCAGAGGACGAGCCGGCTGCCGTCGCAGACCACGACCTCCTGCCACACCCCGTTGACCTCGTTGACGAAGCGTTCCAGGGTGAAGCCGAGCACCGACGCCCCGCGCAGCACCCCGCCCAGCGCCTCGAGGGCGACGTCGGGGTCGCGCAGGTAGGCGCGGGCCGCCGATTCGAGGTCCTGGTAGGGCGACCAGTCCGGGAACACCGCCGGCAGGTCTCCGCCGAAACCCGGCCGGTTCATGCCACCTCCCCGTAGCCGTGCCACCGGCCCGCACCGGCCGGCAGGTTCCGTCCGCTCACTCCCAGCCGCCAAGTTCCACGGTCACGGCTGCGTCGTGTCCCCGGCGGCGGCCGGCTCCGCTGCGGCGGCCCGCGCGGCGGCGGCCTGCCGGGCCGCCTCCGCCTCGCGCAGCGCCTGCCGGCGTTCGGCGTACGCCTCGGCGCCCTTGCTGGGCTTGCGGCGCCGCGGCGGCGCGGTGACGCCCGGAGCGAGCTTACGCGCGGACACCAGGAACGCGGTGTGCGCGATCATGCGGTGGTCCGGGCGCACCGCCAGCCCTTCGGCGTGCCAGTCGCGCACCAGCGACTCCCAGGCGCGCGGCTCGGTCCAGCCGCCGCGCTCGCGCAGCGCCTCGACCAGCTCGGACAGCTGCGGGGTGGTGGCGACGTAACCGATGAACACGCCGCCGGGCAGCAGGGCCCGCTCGACCATGTCGAGGGTCTCCCACGGGGTGAGCATGTCGAGGATGATCCGGTCGAAGCCCGTCTCGGTGCAGGTGGCGACGTCGCCGACGTGCAGGTGCCACGCCGGGTGCGGCCCGTTGAAGAAGGCCTCGACGTTGCGCTTGGCGATCTGGGCGAAGTCGTCGCGCACCTCGAACGAGTGCAGCTCGCCCTCGGTGCCGACCGCGCGCAGCAGCGAGCAGGACAGCGCCCCGGAGCCGGCCCCGGCCTCCAGGACCTTGGCGCCCGGGAAGATGTCGCCCATGGCGACGATCTGGGCGGAGTCCTTCGGGTAGATCACCTGCGCGCCGCGCGGCATGGAGAGCACGTAGTCCGAGAGCAGCGGGCGCAGGGCCAGGAACGCGGTGCCGCCGCCGGAGGTGGTGACCACGCTGCCGTCGGGCAGGCCGATCAGCGTGTCGTGCTCCAGAATGCCCCGGTGGGTGTGGAACGCCTTGCCCGGCTCCAGGGTGACCGTGTGCATCCGCCCCTTGGGGTCGGTCAGCTGCACCCGGTCGCCGGGCCGGAACGGCCCGCGGTGCACGGGGGGCAGCGCCCGGGTGTCGGCGGGCACCGCGGTGCCCGGGTCGGCCTGGGCGGCGGGGGGAGTTGCGGTCACGTGTTCATCTTCCGTTGAGGTTCGAGGAGCTGAGCCAGATCCGCGATGTGCAGGATGCCGACGACATCTTCGCCTGAGGTCACCACGTACTGCGCGCCCGGGTGGGTCTGTACCGCCTCCATCACCCGCTCCCCGTCGAGCCCGACCGGCATGGCGGGCAGGTCGGCCAGCGACCGGGCGACCGCGTCGACGGCCAGCCAGGGGCGGCGTTCCGCCGGCACGGCCTCCGCCGCGGCGGGGTCGACCAGGGCGACCGGCCGCCCGGCGGAGTCGGTGACCAGGAGCGCGGCGCCCGGCGTGGCGCCGGCGGCCCGGCGCTGCGCCTCGGCCAGCGGCGTGCCGGTGGGCACGGCGAGCACCGGCCGGGACAGCCGGGACAGGTCGATCAGCGGGAAGCGGCGGCTGATCCGCGCCATCCGGATCGACTGCCCGGCGCCGCGCCAGAGGGTGAACGCGACGAGCAGCATCAGCGGCAGCGCCAGCGGCGCCAGGTCGCCGGTGAGGGTGAACAGGGTGACCAGCCCGGCGGTGCCGACGGCGACGGCGCGCCCCACCCACCCGGCGACCTCGGTGCCCCGGTGCCGGTCGTGGGTCACCGCCCAGACCGCCGCCCGCAGCGCCCGGCCGCCGTCGAGCGGCAGCCCCGGCAGGATGTTGAACACCGCGACGATGACGTTGCTCACCGCCAACTGGAACGCGAGCTGGTTGGCCAGGGTGCGGTCGGGCAGGGCGAGGGTGGCGGCGACGGCGACCGCGCCGAGCACGGCGGAGACGGCGGGGCCGGCGAGCGACACCAGCAGGTCGACGCGGGGAGACGGGGCGTCGCGGTCCATCTCGGTGTAGCCACCGAGCAGCTCCAGGGTGATGCCGCGCACACCGATGCCGTACCGGCGGGCGGTCAGGGCGTGGCCGAGCTCGTGCAGGAGCACCGAGCCGAGCAGGGAGACCACGAAGCCGAAGCCGATCAGGTAGCCGGCGAGCTGGGACAGGTCGAGCTGGCGGCGGGCGAACTCCGCGTACAGCACGGTCACCAGCAGGGTGAGCAGCACCATCGAGCCGTTGAGGTGCAGGGGCACCCCGAAGACCCGGCCCACGGTCAGGCCGGGCCGCGGGTCGGGCCGGCGCCGCGGGTGCCTCGTCTGCTCCATCGGACCGATGCTACGCGGCGGAGGATCATGCGCCGGAGCGGCGACGGCGGAGGTGTCACACCGGTGCCCTAACCTTCCGGGCATGACGGCGGAACCGGTGACCACGCAGCAGCCCGCGACCCCGGCCGAGGTGCCGGCGACGGTGCGGGCCTCGCTGTCGCCGTCGCGGGCGGCGGATTTCAAGACCTGCCCGCTGCTCTACCGGTTCCGCAGCATCGACCGGCTGCCGGAGCGGCCGACCGTCGAGCAGGCCCGGGGCACGCTGGTGCACGCCGTGCTGGAGCGACTGTTCGACCTGCCTGCCGGCGGGCGCACCCCGACGGCGGCCGCCGACCTGGTGGCCCCGCAGTGGGACCGGCTGGTCACCGAGCAGCCGGAGCTGGCGGGGCTGTTCGCCGACGGCGACACGTCGGCCGCGGCCGAGTTCCTCCGCTCGGCCGCCGCGCTGCTGGAGGGCTACTTCGCGGTGGAGGACCCGCAGCGGCTGGAGCCGGCCGAGCGGGAGAGCCTGATCTCGGCGGTGGTCGACGAGGAGCTGCTGATCCGGGGCTACGTCGACCGGCTCGACGTGGCGCCGGACGGCGCGCTGCGGGTGGTCGACTACAAGACCGGCGGCGCGCCGCGGGAGGCGTTCGAGGCGCGGGCGCTGTTCCAGCTCAAGTTCTACGCGCTGGTGCTGTGGCGCACCCGGGGCGTGGTCCCCCGGGTGCTGCGGCTGCTCTACCTCAAGGACGCGGAGGTCTGCGACTACGCCCCGGACGCCGAGGAGCTGCTCCGCTTCGAGCGCACGGTGGTGGCCCTGTGGCGGGCGATCGAGCAGGCGACCGCCCGCCAGGACTTCCGTCCCCGGCCGAGCCGGCTCTGCGACTGGTGCAGCCATCAGGCCCTCTGCCCGAGCTTCGGCGGCACCCCGCCGCCGTTCCCGGCGCAGGTGGCGACGGATCCGCTGCGCGACGCCCGGTCCCGCCCGGCGGCCCCCGGCGCCGACGAGTGACTCCGCCGCGCGCGCGACCGCGGCCCCACGTGGTCAACGGGATGCCCACGGTCGACCGGTGGCGCAGTGACCGCACGGACCGGTGAGCGACCGGATGCGCGGGCCGGCGAACCACCGGGCTCCCGGCCCGGGGAGCCGGCGGGCGCGAGGGCCGGCGAGCCGTCCGGGTGCCCGGACCGGGAACCCGGCGGGCGGCGGGCGGGCCCTGGCGCGGTGGAGGCAGTCTCCTCCTCAGGGATGAGGCCGGGCTCACCGTCGGCGACGATCAATCCGGCGTGGGGGCGGCTAGCGTCGCGGTATGACTTCGGGCCCGAAGGAGTGGCTGCGCCGGCACCCGCTCGCCGCGGACGCTCTCCTCGCCGTCGGGCTCGTCGGGGCGGAGATCGTGTTCACCTTCCTCACCCCCCGCGAGTACTGGCCGCCGCACCTGCTGGCGGCGCTGGCCTGGAGCCCGGTCTGCGCCGCGCCGGTGGCGCTGCGCCGGGTCGCGCCGTGGCCCGCCGTCTCCGCGGCGGTGGCGACGCTGGCATTGCCCGTCCTGCTCGACCTGGCGCCGGCCGCGCAGGGCCTGACCTTCCTGGTGCTCACCTACACGGTGGCCGCGACCCGGCCGCTCCGGACGGCGGTCGCGGCGGCCCTGGCGCTCTGGCTGCCGGCCGCGGTGGCGAACGCAATCGCACCCCTGGACGGGGTGGTGGAGGGCGTCAGCTCCGCGTACCTGGTGGTGAACAACCTGCTGACGGGGGCGGTGTCGTACTCGGTGGGCCGGGCCGTGCACGGGCGTCGGGCCGCCACGGAGGCGCTGCGGGAGCGGGCCCGGGCCGCCGAGGAGAACCAGCGTTCACTCGCCGAGCAGGCGGTCGCCGACGAGCGCCGCCGCATCGCCCGGGAGCTGCACGACGTCGTCGCGCACCACGTCAGCGTGATGGGGGTGCTGGCCACCGGCGCCCGCCGGGTGCTGCCGAAGGACCCGGACGCGGCCGACGAGGCGATCGCCACCATCGAGGCGACCAGCCGGGCCACCCTGCGGGAGATGCGCCGGCTGCTGGACGTGCTGCGTACCGACGCCGAGCCGGCCGCCGACCTGGCCCCGCAGCCGGGACTCGCCGGTATCGAGGCCCTGGTCGACCAGGTGCGCGAGGCCGGCCTGCCGGTGACGCTGCGGATCGAGGGCACCCCGGGGGCGCTGGAGGAGGGGGTGGCGCTGACCCTCTACCGGATCGCCCAGGAGGCGTTGACCAACGCGCTCAAGCACGCCGGCACGGCCACGGCGGAGGTGCGGCTGACCTTCGACGAGGGCGCCGTCGGCGTCGAGGTGGCCGACACCGGGCGCGGCCCGGGGCCGGGCGGCGACCGGATCGGGCACGGCCTGGTCGGGATGCGGGAACGGGTCGCCCTCTACGGTGGGGTCCTGCGCACCGGGGCACGCCCCGGCGGCGGCTTCCGGGTTTCCGCACGGATCCCGGTGGAGGGTCGTGGCGCGGTGGCGGCATGACCGGCTCGGGGGCGTACGGGAGAATTGCGGCCGGGCCGCGGAACGGGGGACGGCGTGACCGGGGATCAGGGACGGGGCATCACATGACCGAGGCGACGGTGCCGGCGCGGCCGGTGCGCATCCTGCTCGCCGACGACCAGCCGCTGCTGCGTACCGGCTTCCGGATGGTGCTCGGCACGGAGGACGACCTGGACATCGTGGCCGAGGCCGGGGACGGCGTCGAGGCGGTGGACCTGTCGCGCCGGCTGCTGCCCGACGTGGTGCTGATGGACATCCGGATGCCCCGGATGGACGGGGTCGCGGCGACCCGGGCGATCGTCGACGCCCGGCTGCCGGTGCGGGTGCTGATCCTGACCACCTTCGACCTGGACGAGTACGTGGTGGGGGCGCTGCGGGCCGGGGCGAGCGGCTTCCTGGCCAAGGACGTGCCGGCCGACGACCTGGTCACCGCGATCCGCACGGTGGCGGCCGGGGACGCGGTGGTGGCGCCCCGGATCCTCAAACGGCTGCTGGACCGGTTCGCCGACGTGCTGCCGGACCCGGCGGCGGCCCCGCCCAAGGGCCTCGGCGCGCTGACCGAGCGGGAACGGGAGGTGCTGGTGCAGGTGGCCCGGGGGCTGTCCAACGCCGAGATCGCCCGGGCGCTGTCGGTCAGCGAGACCACCATCAAGACCCACGTGGGGCATGTGCTCACCAAGCTGGGGCTGCGCGACCGGGTGCAGGCCGTGGTACTGGCGTACGAGTCGGGTCTGGTGCGCCCCCGGGCGTAGTGGCGCCCGCCCTGGCTGTTTCCGCAGGCGTACCCGAAGATTCCCCGTGGCCGGGAAGCGCCGTTGCCGTCGTCACCTACCGTGACCGGAGATGGCGCGGCGCGGTTGACCCTGACGTGGCGTCACTGTGCAGGATCGGTCCCCGACGGGCGGGAAATGCGATCGACCGGGCGCCGGGTCAGGGGCAACCCTGAGCCAGGCTCGGGGGCACCCGCACCGCGAAATAGGCACCGGCTCCGCCCGGAGTCGGACGGATCGGCGCCGACGAGCACCGATGATGGAGACTGCCGCGCCGGACCAGCGGGGGCGGCGCGGATCAAAAACAGACGGAAGAGGTAGATGACGTGACCGCGACGGTAGGCCAGCAGGCGCAGGCCGCGGCCCGGGCGAACGACGTGTGGAAGGTGTACGGCAGCGGTGAGGCGCAGGTCATCGCGCTGCGGGGGGTCAGCGCGGAATTCGAGCGGGGCCGGTTCACGGCGATCATGGGCCCGTCGGGCTCGGGCAAGTCGACGCTGATGCACTGCCTCGCCGGCCTCGACTCGGTCACCCGCGGCACCGTGTCGATCGGCGACACCACCGTCACGGGCCTGGGCGACGCGGGCCTGACCAAGCTGCGCCGGGACAAGGTCGGCTTCATCTTCCAGCAGTTCAACCTGCTGCCGACCCTGACCGCGAAGGAGAACATCCTGCTGCCGCTGTCGATCGCCGGGCGCAAGCCGGACCCGGCCTGGTACGACACGGTCATCGCCACGGTGGGGCTACAGGACCGGCTGGGCCACCGCCCGGCGCAGCTCTCCGGCGGGCAGCAGCAGCGGGTGGCCTGCGCCCGCGCGCTGGTCTCCCGCCCCGAGGTGATCTTCGCCGACGAGCCGACGGGCAACCTCGACTCCCGCTCCGGCGCGGAGGTGCTCAACTTCCTGCGCAACTCGGTGCGCGAGCACGGGCAGACGATCGTGATGGTCACCCACGACCCGACCGCCGCCGCGTACGCCGACCGGGTGGTCTTCCTCGCCGACGGGCAGATCGTCTCCGAGCTGATCGAGCCGACCGCCGACACCGTGCTGGACACGATGAAGAAGCTGGACACCCCCGCCGAGGTGGCCCGCTGATGTTCCGGGCGACTCTGAAGAGCCTGCTGGCCCGCAAGGTCCGGCTGATCCTCTCCGGCCTGGCCGTGGTGCTGGGCGTCATGTTCGTCTCCGGCGCGTTCGTGCTCACCGACACCCTCGGCCGCTCGTTCGACGCGATCTTCGCCGACGCGTACGAAGGAGTCGACGTCAACGTCGCCGCCAAGCCGAAGATCGACGTGGCGGAGACCGAAGGCATGCAGGTGCCCCCGCCGCTGCCGGCGACCACCCTCGACAAGGTCCGGGCGGTGCCCGGCGTGGCCAGGGCGACCGGCGTGGTCGGCGTCGACGGGGCGCGGCTGATCGGCAGCAACGGCAAGGTCGTCGCCTCGTTCGGCCCGCCGCAGTTGGGCGAGAACTGGACCGGCGAGAACGACCTCGTGCAACTGCGCGAGGGACGGGCGCCGCAGGCCGACGACGAGATCGTGGTCAACAAGGCGCTGGCCACGACCGGCAAGGTGAAGGTCGGTGACCGGGTCGGCGTGCTGACCCTCCAGCCGAAGCAGGAGTTCACCATCGTCGGCGTCTTCGGCTACAGCGGTGGCCGGGACTCCATCGGCGGCGCCAACGAGATCATGTTCACCACGCCCGTCGCGCAACGGCTGATGCTCGGCGCGCCGGACACCTTCAGCAACATCACGGTCACCGCTGTCGGCGGGATGTCGGACGAGGCGCTGCGCGACGCCGTAGCCGCCGCGGTCGGCACCGACTACGAGGTCAAGACCGGCGAGCAGCTCTCCGAGGAGGCGGCGGCCAGCATGAAGGAGGCGCTGTCCTTCTTCAACCGGATCCTGCTCGGCTTTGCCGCGGTGGCGCTGCTGGTCGGCACCTTCCTGATCCTCAACACCTTCTCGATCATCGTGGCGCAGCGCACCCGCGAGCTGGCGCTGATGCGCGCCATCGGGGCCAGCGGCAGGCAGATCATCGGGTCGGTGGTCCTGGAGGCCGTCGCGGTGGGGCTGATCGCCTCGGTGCTCGGCCTCGGCGCGGGCATCGGTATCGGCGCGCTGCTGGCGTACCTGTTCAGCACCTTCGCCGGCGGGCTGACCCTGGCCGGGGTCGGTGTGCCGCTGTCCGCGGTGATCGGCGCGTTCGCCGTCGGCCTGGTGATCACCGTGGTCGCCGCGCTGCTGCCGGCCCTGCGGGCGTCCCGGATCCCACCGATCGCGGCGATGCAGGACGTGGCCAACCCGGACCGCCCGCTGACCAAGGTCACGGTGGCCGGCGGGATCGTCACCGCCGTCGGCGCCGGGCTGCTGGCCCTGGGCCTCACCGGCAACGCCGGGGGCAACACCCTGGCCACCATCCTCGGCGGGGTGCTGTTCGCCTTCATCGGCGTGGCGCTGCTGACCCCGCTGATCAGCCGCCCGGTGGTGAGCCTGCTCGGCGCGATCTTCGCCTGGTCGGTGCCCGGCAAGCTGGGCCGGCTCAACTCCGGCCGCAACCCGCGCCGCACCGCCATCACCGCCGCGGCGCTGATGGTGGGCATCGCCCTGGTCACCGGCGTGACCGTGATCCTGGACTCGGCAAAGAGCAGCATCAGCGCGCTCACCCAGGACACGCTCAAGGCGGAGCTGGTGATCTCCGGGGCACAGAGCGGGCCCCGGCCGCCGAGCTTCGACTCAGGGGTGCTGGAGAAGGCCGCGGCGATCCCCGGGGTGCGCCTCGCCAACGGCGAGTACGGCGACATGGCGGTGGTCGGCGGCAAACGCACCTGGGTGGGGGCGAGCAGCGACGTCGCCGCGCTGCGGCAGATCTTCGGCGCCGAGGCCACCGCCGGGAACATCGACCGGCTCGCGCCGGACGAGATGCTGGTCAGCTCGGACACCGCGAAGTCGCGCGGGCTCTCCGTCGGGTCGCAGGTGCCGGTGCAGCTGGCCCGGGGCGAGGCGCGGACCTACACGGTGACCGGCATCTACGCCAGCTCCGAGCTGACCAACCAGGTGGTGCTGCCGCCGCAGGCGGCGCGCGACTTCGCCATCCCGCAGCCGATCCAGGGCTTCATCCAGCTGGCCCCGGGCACCCGGGTCGCCGACGTGCAGCCGCAGATCGAGGCGCTGCTGGCCAACTCCCCCGAGGTGTCGGTGGCCGACCGGGAGGCGTTCATCGACCAGCAGGCCGGCCAGCTCGACGGCCTGCTCACGATGATCCAGATCCTGCTGGCGCTGGCCATCGTCATCGCCGTGCTCGGCATCATCAACACCCTGGCGCTGTCGGTGCTGGAACGCACCCGGGAGCTGGGGCTGCTGCGGGCCATCGGCCTGCGCCGGGCGCAGACCATGCGGATGGTCACCGTCGAGGCGGTGGTGATCTCGGTCTTCGGCGCGCTGCTCGGCGTCGCCGTCGGCACCGGTCTCGGCGCGGCCGTGGTCGAGGCGCTGCGGGACGAGGGGATCACGGACCTGGTCCTGCCCTGGTCCCAGATGGGGGTCTTCCTCGGCCTGGCCGCGATCATCGGGGTCATCGCCGCGGTACTGCCGGCGGTCCGGGCCGCCCGGATCAACGTCCTGGGCGCCATCGCCCACGACTGACCCATCAGGCACGACGAGGGGTCCCGCCGACCGGCGGGGCCCCTCTCGCGTCAGACGCCGGCCGGCGGCGCGCCGAGCAGGGCCGCCAGCAGCTCCAGGTCCGCGCCGGTCAGGCTCTCCAACTGGTGTACGCCGTCCAGCGGCCCGATCGGCACCTCCGCCGGAACGGCCAGCACCGCCGCGCCGGCGGCGAGCGCGCTGGCCACCCCGGTCGGCGAGTCCTCGATCGCCACGCAGCGGGCGATCGGCACGCCGAGCAGCCGGGCGGCGGTCAGGTACGGCTCCGGGTGCGGCTTGGCCGCGTCGACCTCGTCGCCGCAGACCACCGCGTCGAAGCTGTCCCGCCCGAGGGTGTCCAGCGCGACCTCCACCAGGGGCCGCACGCTGGAGGTCACCAGCGCCGTCGGGATGTCCGCCGCGCGGACCGCCCGCAGCAGCGTCAGCGCGCCGGGACGCCACCGCAGTCCGGTGCGGAACAGCTCCAGGATCCGGGCGTTGATCCACGCCGCGCTGACGTCGGGGTCGCGGTGCGGCTGGCCCAGGTCGTCGTGCAGGATGCGCATCGACGCGGCCATGCTGGTGCCGACCATCGCCTTGCGGGCCGCCTCGGAGAGGGTGGCGCCGTACTCGGCCGCCAGCTCACGCAGCGCGACGTCCCACAGTTTCTCGCTGTCGACCAGGGTGCCGTCCATGTCGAAGAGCACGGCGGCGGGGTGGTGGCTGCTCAGGACATCCTCCCTCGGGTGGCGTACCCCCGGGATCCTCTCAGCCGGGATGCCGCCGGCGCGCCCAGGTGCCGCCGGCGTGACCTGGCCGACGGGTTGCGGGCGGCGGCGAGACCGGACGACGCCGGTCGCCGTCGCCCGGCGCCGGGCGAGCTGCGGGCCCGCTCAGCCGAGCGCGCAGGCGTCCAGGGACTGCTCGTACCCGCGGAAGAAGGACTCGGTGCGTTGCTCGGCGGTGCCGTGCGAGCCCTCGGCGAACCACGGCTGACCGGGGTCGTCGCCGACGGCGAGCAGTCCCTCGCGGAACTCCTCCAGGTCGCCGTCGTCGAGTTCCAGCACCCCCGAGCGCACCGAGTCGCCCAGGTACGCCCCGGCCATGCAGTCTGCCTGGAGTTCCTGCTCGATGGTGAAGCGGTACTGGATGCCGAGCCGGGTCTGGACGCCGTGGGCGTACTCGTGGCCGAGCAGGTAGAACACGAACGCGTCACCGACCTGGCGGAACGCCCCGACCGACCAGTTCACGTCGTAGGCGATGAAGTCGCCGGCCGCGCAGTAGACCGCGTTGTTGCGCGGCAGGCCCTGCCCGCCGCAGGACACCTCGCCGTCGCGCTGGTACGGGACGACCCGCCGGATCGGGCGGAACCGCTCCCCCGAGGCGCGGAACCGGTCGGCCCAGTACCGCTCGGCGATGCGCCGCGCGTCGGTGACGTCCCGCTGGAACTCCTCGACGCTGGTGGTGCCGTCGGCGCGGGTCTGCGCGGCGCCGGGCGAGGCCACGTCGCCGGGCTCCTGCCCCGCGGGCTCGGACGCCCCGCCGACCATGCACCCGGCCGCCACGACGAGAGCCACCGCGAGGCCGGCGAGCGCGCTCGGCGGCCGGCGTCCCACGCGCGTCGTCAACGTGCCCTCCCCGGCGTCGGCGATGCCGTGTGCAGTACCCCGGCGGTCCGCGGGTCATGCCCGGCCGCAGCCAACGACGCCGGTCGGGCATGCCCGCGCCGCCCGCCTCGACGACGCCTGAGCCCCACTGCCGGGGCCGGGGTAGTCAGGGGCTGGCGGCCAAAAACACG
Source organism: Micromonospora sp. NPDC023814 (assembly GCF_040639595.1). Taxonomy (NCBI): domain Bacteria; kingdom Bacillati; phylum Actinomycetota; class Actinomycetes; order Micromonosporales; family Micromonosporaceae; genus Micromonospora; species Micromonospora sp. NPDC023814. The sequence continues at coordinate 50,889 of NZ_JBFAAF010000020.1, read as the reverse complement.
AACGCGGCGAGCAGCACCAGGTGCACGCCGCCCTGGAGCACGGTGGCCCGCCCCGGCACCACGGTCAGCACGCCGGTGACGACGGTGAGGGCGAGCAGGGTCAGCTGGGTGCCGCCGAGGCCGAGCAGCAGCGGCCCCTCCAGCCAGATCGAGGCCAGCGCTATCGCCGGGATGGTCAGCCCGATGCTGGCCATGGCCGAGCCCAGCGCCAGGTTCAGGCTGATCTGCACCCGGTCGCGGCGGGCCGCCCGGGCGGCGGCGATCGTCTCGGGCAGCAGCACCAGCAGCGCGATGACCACGCCGACGAAGGACTGCGGCAGGTTCGCCCCGGCGACGGCGGACTCGATCGCCGGGGACACCGTCTTGGCGTCACCGACCACGGCGACCAGCGCCACCAGCAGCAGGCCGAGGCTGAGCAGGGCGGCCCGGTTCGACGGCGGCGCGGCGTGCCCGTCGGCCTCCACCACCCGCCCCTCGGCGGTGACCGGCAGGAAGTAGTCGCGGTGGCGGCCGGTCTGCACCATCACGAACAGGCCGTAGAGCGCGAGCGACGCCACGGCGGCGAAGGCCAGCTGCGCGGGGCTGAACTGCGGACCCGGCCGGCTGGTGGTGAAGGTCGGCACCACGAGGCTCAGGGCCGCGAGGGTGGTCACGGTGGCCAGCGCGCCACCGGTGCCCTCGGAGTTGAACACCGCCACTTTGCGGCGCAGCGCGCCGATCAGCAGCGACAACCCGAGGATGCCGTTACACGTGATCATGACGGCGGCGAAGACGGTGTCCCGCGCGAGGGACTGCGCCTTCTCGCCGCCGCTGATCATGAGGGTGACGATCAGCGCGACCTCGATGACGGTGACGGCCACGGCGAGGAGCAGCGAGCCGTACGGCTCCCCCACCCGGTGCGCGACCACCTCGGCGTGGTGGACGGCTGCCAGCACCGCTCCGGCCAGGAACGCGGCCACCACGACGACGACAGGACCGGGCAGGTCGCGTCCCCAGGTGAGGATCAACGCCACGACCGCGAGCAGCGGTACGGAGACGGTCCAGTCGGTCAGGCGTGAGCGGAGCAGCGCGGCCATCTCCCAACCCTGCCAGGAATCACGATCATGTGACCACCGACTGGTGGTACGCAGTGGCGATCAGCTCACTCACCGTCACGCCGTCAAGGTGCGCCGCCAGCCCGAGCCGTCAGCCGTAGGTGGGCTGCTGCGGCCAGCCGGGCGGGGAGTCCTCCCAGTCCTCCTGCCGGCCGTACGGGGTGATGTCGAGGATGCTGTTGACGAAGACGAGCCGGTCGACGCCGCGCGCCGTCGTGTTGTACGTCCGGTAGACGTCCGCGCCGTCGCGCAGGAAGACGCTGAGCATGAAGCCGCGCTCCGCCCCGCAGTCCGCGGCGAACGACGTGCCGCGCGACGACACGAACGGCAGGGTCCAGCCGCGACGCGCCTTGTACGCCTCGATCTGCGCCAGCGGCATGTCCGACACGGTCGCCCAGCTGATTCCCCGCTCCGCCAGCCGCGCCAGCCCGGTCACGGGGACGCTGTCGGTGAACCAGGTGCACCCGGGGCAGTGGTGGTCGGGGCCGTTGTCCATGAACTGGTAGACCACGAGCTGGCCCCGGCCCTCGAACAGGTCGAGCAGGGTGGCCGGGCCGGTGGGCGTGTCGAAGCGGTAGCCGCTGTCGAACCTGACCATCGGGAGGCGACGACGCCGGGCGGCGAGCGCGTCCTGCGCGCGGGTCAGCTCCTTCTCGGCCTTCAGCAGGTCGTCACGGGCCTGCTGCCACTCGTCGGCCGACACTGCCCGGGGCTTCTCCATGAGGCGATTGTGCCCAGGGGGCCCGGCGACATGCCGGTGCGACGCGCCGGCGGGGGCGGGCGGGGCCGCTTGCGGCCCGAGCGGGCGTCGACGGGCGGCACCCGCTCGGCGGAGTCGCGTCGCGTCCCACCTGGACGGCGCCGGGCGGGCGACCGACCGGGGTGGAGCGTCATCCGTCCACCCCGGCGGGCGGTGCCGACCGGCGCCGCGGATCCGTCCGGTGCCGGAGATCCGTCCGACGGGGATCAGGCGGCGGCGCGGAGCCGCTCGATGTCGTCGAGCACCTTGCCGGCGGCGATGGGTCCGGCCCCGCTGCTCCACACGCTGCCGTCGACGGCCGCGACCCGGTCGTTGCGGGCGGCTTCGAGGCGGGCGAACGCGGGCTGCGCCCTGGCCGCCGCGAGGGCCTTCTCGCCGTCGGCGTTGAGGGTGGCGACGTAGATGAAGTCGGCGTCGAGCTGGCCGAGGTTCTCCAGGCTGAGCGGGTCGGTGTGCGGCTTGTCGGTGAAGTCGGCGGCCGCCGGCAGGGTGTCGCCGGTCAGCTCGACCAGCCGTCCGGCCATCAGGGACGAGGACATGATGAGCGGGCCGGTGGGCATCCACCGGACGACGGCGGCGGTGCCGGCGCCGGTCCGCTTGGCCGCGAGGTGCCTGGCGCGCTGCTCGATGTCGGCGAGGAGCTTGTCGCCCTCGGCCTGTTTGCCGAGCGCGGTGGCGATGGTACGGGTCTCGCTCTCCCAGTTCCCGAACGCCTGCGGTTTCGGGACGACGGTCGGCGCGATCGCCTTGAGCGCGTCGTACTGCTCCTGGGTCGTGCTGGACGCGGCCAGCACGAGGTCGGGCTCGGCCCCGACGACAGCCTCCAGGTTGATCTCCCGCACGGTGCCGACCAGCGTGATGCCGGGGACCCGGTCGGCCAGGTAGGCGGACACGCCCGTGCCGCCCCGGCTCGACAGTGTCCCGACCGGCACGACGCCCAGCGCGAGCGCGCTGTCCAGGGCCGTGTCGCCCAGCGCGACGACCCGCTTGGGCGCGGCCGGCACCTGGACGGAGCCGAACGCCGTCTCCACCGTGGCTCCGGCCTGCGATCCGCCCGCCGAGGCGGGCGTCGGGTCGGACGATCCGCCGCAGGCGGTCAGCAGGATCAGCGGCAGGGCGGCGAGCCCGGCGGCGAGACGTCGTCGGGACAGGCCGGTGCGCGAGGTGCTCATGGATGGCTCCGAAGGTGCTCGAAAGAAACCTCTGTGAGGGAGGTATGGTATGCCTTACCTAACCACATCAGCCCGGCGGGGCGCGAGACAGCTCGGAGGGCACGTGGTCGTGCAGGAACGCCGGCGGGCCGTGCCCCGTCCCCCGGCACGGCAGGCGGAAACGGCAGGCCCGCCCCGGCCTCGGGTGGCGGGGATCGTCGTGCCGCTCGCCGTACTGGCGCTGGCCGTCGTCGCGTCGCTACTGTTCGGCAGCGGTCAGGTGGGCCCCGGGCGGGCGCTGCGGGCGCTCGTGGGCACGGGTGACGCCGAGGCGGCGTTCGCGGTGTGGCAACTGCGCTGGGACCGGACGGTCGTCGCCGTCGTCGTCGGAGCGGCGTTGGGCACGGCGGGCGCCGTGCTCCAGGCCGCCGCGCGCAACCCGCTCGCCGAGCCTGGTCTGTTGGGCGTCAGCGCCGGCGCGTCCACCGCCGTCGTGCTGGTCATCGCGTTCGGCGGCAGCGTCGCGACGCTCGGCCCACACGTCGCCGTACTCGGTGCCCTGCTCGGGTGCCTGGCCGCGCTCGGCGCGGCGCGGCTGCGCGGGGTCGGCAACGACCCGGTGCGGCTGGTGCTCGCCGGGGCGGCGTTGAGCGGCCTGCTGGGCTCCTTCACCTCCGTGCTGCTGCTCGTCGACCAGCGCAGCGCCGACGAGGTCCGGTTCTGGACCGTCGGCGCGGTCGCCGGCCGGGACCTCGGCGTGCTGGCGTCGGTCGTCCCGGCGCTGCTGCTCGGTGGCCTGCTGGTCCTCCTGGTGGCCCGCCCACTCGCCGCCCTCGCCCTCGGCGAGCAGGTGGCCGCCGGTCTGGGCCACCGCCCGCGGCGGGTCCGGCTCGGCGCGGTGGTCGCCGTGGCCCTGCTGGTGGGCGCGGCCACCGCCGTCGCCGGCCCGATCGCGTTCGTCGGTCTGGTGGTGCCCTTCGCCGCCCGGGCGCTGGTGGGGCCGGACCTGCGTCGCGTGCTGGTGCCGTCGCTGCTGCTGGGGCCGGCCGTCGTACTGGCCGCCGACGTGCTGTCCCGGCTGCTCGTGCGGCCCTACGAGATGCCGCTCGGCGTCGTCACCGCGCTGCTCGGCGCCCCGGTCCTCGTCGCCGTGGTACGCGCCCGACGGGTGCCCGCGCTGTGAGCGCCTCCCCCGCCGCGCCGGTCACCGTCCCCGCCGGCCCGCGCGGCACCCGGCTGCTGCGGCTCGGCCGGATGTCCGTGCTGCTGCCCGTACGCGCCGCGATCGGCTGCGCCGTCCTCGTCGTGCTGCTCACGCTGGCCGTCGGCGCCGCCCTGGCGGTCGGCACGGTGTCCATGGGTCCACTGCGGTCGCTGCCCGCCATCGCGGGCGTCGGCGACCCTGCCGACGTCCTCGTCGTGCAGCGGCTCCGGCTGCCGCGCCTGGTCGCCGGACTGCTGGTCGGTGCCGCGCTCGGCGCCTCCGGGTGCCTCATGCAGACCCTGGCGCGCAACCGGCTCGCCACCCCCGGCACGGTCGGCATCGACGACGGGGCCACCGCGTTCGCCGTCGCCTCCGTCGTCGGCGTCGCCACCACGTACGCGCCCTCGGGCATGGCGCTCGTCGGCGCAGCCACCGCGGCCGCGCTGGCCCTGGGGCTCGCCGGCGGCGCCGGAACCTCCGGCTACCGGTTCGTCGTGGTGGGACTCGGCGTGGGGGCGGTGCTCGGCGCGGTGACCAACCTGATGCTCGTCCGCGCGCCGATCGACGCCGCCAACGCCGCGTTCACCTGGTCGGTCGGCACGCTGAACGCCCGGCCCGCCGTGCCGGTCACCCTGCTCGCCGTCGGCCTCCTGCTGTGCCTGCCGGCCGGGATGCTGGTGGGCCGGCAGCTCGCGGCCCTGCGGTTCCCGGACACGGTGGCCGCCGGGCTCGGCGTGCGGGTCCGCGTCGTCCGACTCACCGCGCTGGCGGTCTGCGTGACGTGCGCGGGGCTGGCGGTCGCCGTCGGCGGCCCCCTCGGCCTCGTCGCGCTCGTCGCCCCCGAGGCCGCACGCCGCGTCTGCGGCCCGCGCGGCGTCCCCGTCCTCGGCAGCGCCCTCGCCGGCGCCGCACTGGTGCTACTCGCCGACACCCTCGGGCGCACGGTCGCCGCCCCGGTCGAGGTGCCGGTCGGGCTCGTCACCGCCGTCGTCGGCGGCCCCTACCTCATCTGGCTCCTGCTCAGCTCACGCCCCCGGAGAGTCCCGTGACCGAACCCGCCGCCGCCGTCCTGCACGCCGACGACCTGACCCTGGCGTACGAGCGCACCGTCGTCGTCGACGCCGTACGGCTGACCCTGCCGCCCGGTCGCCTCACCGCCGTCGTCGGGCCGAACGGCTGCGGCAAGAGCACGCTGCTCGGCGGGCTCAGCCGGCAGCACCGGCCGAAGGGCGGCGCCGTCCTGCTCGACGGGCGCGTGCTGGCGAAGCTGCCGGCCCGCGAGGCGGCCCGCGCGATCGGCCTGCTGCCGCAGTCGGCCGAGGCCCCGGACGGGCTCACCGTGACCGACCTCGTGCGTTTCGGTCGGCAGCCGCACCAGGGGTTGCTGCGGCAGTGGTCCGCGCAGGACCAGGAGGCCGTGCACCGGGCGCTCGCCGCCGCCAACGTCGCCGACCTGGCAGACCGGCCCCTGGAGACCCTGTCGGGTGGGCAGCGGCAGCGGGCCTGGATCGCGATGGCGGTCGCGCAGGACACCCCCGTACTGCTGCTCGACGAACCCACCGCGGCGCTCGACCTGGGTCACCAGCTCGAGGTCTTCGAGCTGCTCCGTGAGCTGGCCGCCGCCGGTCGCACGGTCGTGGTCGTGGTCCACGACCTGACCTCGGCCTGCCGCTACGCCGACCACCTCGTGGCCATGCACGCGGGCCGGGTGGTCGCCGAGGGCGCGCCGGACGCGATCGTCACCACCGAGCTGGTGCGGCGGCTCTACGGGGTCGAGTCCGCCGTGCTGCGCGACCCGGCCACCGACTGCCCGGTCGTGGTGCCCCTGCGGCTGGCGTCCTGACCGGCCGCTGCCTCCAGGACGGCCAGCAGTCGGCGGACCGCCGGCACGGCCTGCCCGATCGCCCGGCGGTCGGCGTCGTCGAGGCGCAGCAGCGCCGCCGACAGCACCTCCTCCCGGGCGGCTCCCCACGACGCCAGTCGCTCGACGGCCGCCGGCGTGAGCCGCAGCCGCGCGGCGCGGCGGTCCGCCTCGTCGCGCTCCCGGACCAGCAGGCCCGCGCCGACCAGCTCGCCGACGATGGTCGACACCGTGTTCGGCACCAGTTGGAGGCGCTCGGCCACCGACCGGATGCCGACACCAGGGTTCGCCTCGACGGTCCGCAGGACCTCGACCTGCGCCTCGGCCAGCCTCGGCACGTCCACCTGCCGACGCACCGCCCGGCGAGCGGCTCGGGCGACCGCGCCGAACACGGGTAGCTGGCGGGCCAACGACACAGCGTCGTCGCCGTGCGAGCCGGTCACGAACGGGTCGCCCGTTCTGGCGCGCGCCCGGCGAGGGACGCGGGATGACGATGCACGGGGCGACCCTACCGACATCGCGCTGACGATGCCTGCCGCGGCGCGGACGGAAGCGCCGGTGTCGGCCCTGAAGGAACGGCGGCGACGACGGATCGGCCGGCCGGCCCAAGGACCGGCGACGAGCGGGGCCCGACCCTCCCGTGGGAGAGCCGGGCCCCGATCCGATCGGACGGTCAGTCCGTGCAGGACGGCTGGTCGAAGTGCCCCGGGGTGCCGGGGAACGCCACTCCGGCGCCCTGCTCCCGGTTGTCGCGCGGGTAGACGTACGACAACTCGAGGAACGCCGAGGTGCCGGCCGTGGTCACGTCGGTCGCGCTTCGGCCGGCGCCGGAGGCCCAGGCCAGCCCGGTCAGGAACTCCTGCATGGCCGGGCTGTGCTGGCGGACGTCGTTGAACCCGCCGTAGGCCGAGTTGCAGTGGGTGAACAGGTTGTAGGCGCCGTTCCAGTCGAAGAGCCGGTCACCGTTGTTCGGGCCGTTCGCCGTCACGTCACCCTGCAACACGTCCCGGTCCCAGCCGCCGTACATCCAGTCGGTGCCGTGGTGGTGCTGGTTGTCGGCCACGGCGTCGTTGTCCAGGTTCGTCATCTCGAACCACAGGCACGGGTCGACGGTGCCCGACGCCAGGTCCACCGGCCAGGCCCCGGCCGCGCAGTTGTCCGGGTACGACCCGCGGGGACGGAAGTCCAGCAGGTCGGAACTGAGCACCGCGGCCACGGCCGGGCCGTCGGTCGCCCCGGCGCCGCCGAAGAGGTGGTCGACGTACTGGTCGCCCTCGCCCCGGGCGGCGGCGCTGAAGACGCCGTCCACCTGGCACTGCGGGTTGGCCGCGTCGAGCACCGGGTCGCAGCCCTTGCCGCCCCACAGCACGTCCGACCCCTCCGACCCGAACAGCTCGTCGCCGCCGCTGTCGCCGTTGGCGACGTCGTCACCGAACCCGGTGTGGATGTTGTCCGCCCCGGCCCCGCCCCGGACGCGGTCCGCCGAGCCGGCGGTCAACCCCGAGTGCGGCATCGATGCCGAGGTGGAGCTGCCGATCCAGGCGTCCCCGTCGGTGTCGTGCAGCAGATCCACGCGCCGGTCGTAGGTGCCGGCCCGGAATCCGGTGTACGTCTCCTGCGGCACCGACGACAGCGTGGTGGTGAAGCCCAGCGCCGCCACGTCGTCGGGGTTGAGGTACTGGCTCACCACGCCGCCCCGGTCGCCGAGGACGGCGTCCCGGCCGTCGTCGCCGTACAGGGTGTCGGCGCCGAGCTCACCGAGGAGGTCGTCGTCGCCGTCGCCGCCGCGGATCGTGTCGTCGCCGTCCTGGCCCCAGACGCCGTCGTTGCCGGCGTCGCCGTAGAGCTGGTCGCCGCCGAACGCGCCGGCCGGCTCGCAGGTGGCCTGGGCGGTGGTGCAGAACCGGGTGGACGGGCCGGGCAGGGCCGGATCGTGGGTACGGGCCCGGGTGGCGTCGGCCGGCACGGCGCCGGTCGGGTACCGCTCGGTGTAGACCCGCTCGGTCGGGCCGCCCTGGACCAGGGTCACGGTCCGCAGCAGCGACCCGTTGTCGCCGAGGAGCACGTCGTCGGCGCCGTTGCCCTCCACCACGTCCCCGGTGTCCCGGAAGCCCGGGGCCGAGCTGCCGCCGATCAGGTCGTCCTGGCCGGCCGGCGCGCCGGCGCCGACGAGGTCGGCCACGGCCGCCGGGTCGCCCGGCCAGCCCGGGTCGGGCAGCGGGGCGACCGTGGCCCGTCCCGCCGCGCCGAGGGCGCTGTCCCCACGCAGGACGTCCGCCCCGCCGTTGCCCTCCAGGTAGTCGCCGTCGCCGTCACCGGTCAGGGCGTCGTCGCCGTCCTGGCCCCAGAGCGTGTCGACGCCGTCGCCGCCGCTGATCCGGTCGTCGCCGTACCGGCCGGCGGTGGCCGCCGCCCGGTCCAGCAGCACCACGATCCGCAGGCCGAAGAGGGTGCCGCCGGCACCGACCCGGACGGTCGCCGAGGTGGGCTGCTCGCCGGCGAGCGGGCGCAGCACTGCGCCGTTGTCGCCGATGACGGCGTCGGACCCGGGGCCACCGAAGACCGCGTCGGCGGTGTCCGGCTGGCCCGTGGTGGCCGCCCCGGTTCTGTCGTACGCGGTGCTGGAACCGCCCACGAGGTCGTCGTCGCCGTGGTTGCCCTCGACCCAGTCGGCGCCGGGGCCGCCCTCGGCGAAGTCGGCGCCGCCGTCGGCGTGCACCCGGTCGGGCCCGCCCTGGCCGAAGATGACGTCGTCGGAGTCCCCACCGAAGATCAGGTCGCCGCCGCTGGTACCGGCCGCCGGGGCGAGCCCGAGGTCGAGCAGGGTCACCTTGCGCGGCGGGCCGGCCCGGCCCTGGGTCACCCGGGTCGCGTCGGCGTCCGCCGGCGCGAAGCGGGCGTTGTCCCCGGCGATCAGGTCGCTGTCGCCGTCACCGTGGAGCTGGTCGCCGACGTCGGGCCGGCCCGTGCCGGCAACCGGCTCCTGGCCGGAGCCACCGACGATCTCGTCCCGGCCGTGGTCGCCGTGGACCAGGTCGGCGCCGTTGTTGCCCTCCAGTTGGTCGTGCCCGACGTCGCCGTTGATCCGGTCGTCGCCGAGCCCGCCGTAGGCGAGGTCGTCGTCCCCGCCGCCGGAGATCACGTCCCCGGCGCCGGCCCCGGCCGCGTCGCCGGCCAGGTCCAGCGGGTAGGGCCCGACGTCGCCGACGCGCGGGGTGCCGTTGTCGCCGACGATCCGGTCCGGCCCCTCCTCGCCGTAGAGGCGGTCTCCGCCGTCGGCCGCGCCGGCGGTGCGCCCACCGCCGTAGAGCACGTCGCCGTCCCGGCCGCCGAAGACCTGGTCGCCGCCGGCGTTGCCCTCGGCGGTGTCCGCGCCGGTGCCGCCGAAGAGGCCGTCGTCGCCGGCGTTGCCGAAGAGCAGGTCGTCGCCGTCGTCGCCGTGCAGCTGGTCGACGCCCGCCGCGCCCCAGGCCCGGTCGGCGCCGCCGCCGAGGTGCAGGGTGTCGTCGCCGAGCTGGCCGCAGGCGCGGTCGTCGCCGCCGCCGAGGTCGGCCCGGTCGTTGCCGCCACCGGCCGAGACCACCTCGACCCCGGCGCCGCCGAGGACGAGGTCGGCGGCGCCCTGGTCGGCGGGGGCCGGCTGGGCGTCGGCGAGGGTGGCGTCGGCGCAGGTCTCGGCGGGCAGGTGCCGGTCGCCGAAGAGGGTCGCGCCGCCGTCGCCGCCGATCACGTGGTCGCTGCCGAGTCCGCCGACGAGCAGCTTGGTCTGCGACTGCGTGCCCGCGGGCAGCGGCTCGTGGGTGACCTGGCGGAACGGACCGTAGCCGTCCGACCCGTCCGGCTCGCCGACCTGGGAGGGCTCGGCGATCACGTAGTCCTCGTCGGGGCCGCCGAACAGCTCGTCGGTGCCGTAGCCGCCGACCAGCACGTCGTCGCCGCCGTAGCCGTAGACGCGGCCGGTCTGGCCGTTGGCCGAGTGCGAGACGACCAGGTCCACGCCGGCGCTGCCGTGCACGGCGTCCTGGCCGGCGCCGGTGTCGACCTGGTTGACCAGCCCGGCGTCGCCGGTGCCGGCCTGGTCCGCGTCGGCGGGGACGTCGGTGTCGTACGTGTGGATGGTGTCGTCGCCCCGGCCGCCGTTGACGGTGTCCGCGCCGGGTCCGCCGACCAGCGTGTTCCCGCCGTTGGGCCGGTCGTCGAGGAGCACGCCGAGCACGTCGTCGCCGCCGTTGCCGTGGACGGTGCTGGCGCCGTGCCCGACGGTGACGTGGTCGTCCGCGCCGGCGTGGTCGCCGGTGGGGGCGTCCAGGGTTGTCCAGTCGACCAGCCCGTTGAGGGTCTTGTCGCCGGCCCCGGTGCGCACGGTGGTGGCGCCCCGGTCGGTGCCGCCGAGGCCGCTGTCGCCGGCGACCACGTTGTCGCCGTCGCCGGTGGTGATGCTGTCGTTCCCGGCGCCGCCGGCGACCCGGCTGATCGTGCCGGCCGCCTCGGCGGTGACGATCACGTCGTCGCCGCCGCGGCCGTCCACGTACGCCGGCCCGGTCCCGGTGCGGATCCGGTCCTTGCCGTCGGAGCCGAGCACCACCGCGGTCTTGTCGAACGCGGAGGTCCTCGTGCCGTCGCCGCTGGTGTCGCCGTCACCGAGGAGCAGCACCGACAGGGACGTCTTGTCCGGGTCGGCGACCTCGTAGCCGCGCCCGTCTACGACCACCCGGGTCAGGGCCGGGTCGAGGAACTCCTGCCGGCGGCCCAGGGCCTCCACCGCGAAGCCGTCGAAGTCGTCCGTGGCGCCCGGGGTGTCCGCGTCGGCGTAGTGCAGCGCGTACACCTTGACCACGTCACCGGCGTAGGTGTCGGCGCCGTTGTCCCACGCCTTGTCGCCGCGCTGGTCCTTGGTGCCGAACTTGCCGGCGAAGACGACCAGGGTGTCCCCGACGGTGCCGGCGAGTTCCGGTGGCGGCGGGGAGCAGTCCGGTTGGGCCCGGAAGTCGAGCAGGGTCGCGTCGACCAGGGTGAAGGCGAATTTCTTCTTGAACAGGAACAGGTCGATGGTGACGTAGACCCGCAGGAAGACCGAAAGCCGCCCGCTGGTGGTGAACAGGCAGATCGGGTTGACCAGGAGCGCCTGGAGGAACTCGCTGGTGCGGAACTTCCCGTCGTTGTTCGGGTCGTTCCAGCTGAAGCCGACGGTGAGCTGGATGCCGCCCTCGATGCCGACCTTGACGATCAGCACGCTCACTTCGGCCCCGGCGGCGATCTCACCGCGCAGGGTGACCACCGGGACGGGCTTGCCGCTGCTGTCGGCGGTCTTGAAGTACAGCCCGTCGAGCAGGCTCACCGCGTCGACGGCCGTGCCGTCGGTGGCCGCCTCGACGGCATGCCGGATGCCGGCGGTGTCCAGGCCGGCGATGAACCGGGCGGTCACCGAGGCACTGCCGGACAGCGTGACGAAGACCGGCGGCGGCGCGTAGACCGGGCCGAACGACTGCCGCCAGCTGAAGCCCAGCGCCAGCGGTCCCGAGTCGAAGCTGATCAGCTCGACGTCCTGGCCGAGCAGCAGCCCGAACAGCGAGCCCGGGTTGTCGAAGATCGGGAAGCTGAAGCCCGTCTTCTGGGCGTTGCTCTTGCCGTCGGCGGCCGGGGTGAACAGCTTCTCGCCGTCGTCGCCCGCGGCGTCGTCGACGCGCGCCTTCACCTGGGCGCCGGAGGCCGGGTTGTACTCGGAGGTGCGGTCGATCAGGCTCTCGGCCGAGGCCGGCGAGACCTCCGTGGTCAGCGCCTTGTCGCTGTCCATCTTGAACCCGCCGAGCGGGATGGAGCAGCCGGAGTCGCAGTCGGGTATCCGGTTGATGAACCTGACCACGGCGCGGACGGTGTCGATGAAGTCGAGCTTCGGACCGCCGTTGAGGGTGCTGAAGGTCTTGGCGAGCCAGACCAGGGTGATGTCGGGGCCGCCGGTGGCCTTCGACAGGTCCGACAGCACCGGGATCGGCGCGTACAGGGTGTCGATGACCGGCTGCAGCGGCCCGGTGACGGCCTTGAGCTTCTCCACCACCGGCTTGAGGATCTTGTCGAAGAAGGCGCCGGCGTCCAGGGCGATGTCGGTGAACGTCACCTTCAGTGGCGTGGTGACGCCGTCGCCCGTGGCGGTGAGCCCGCCCCGCTTGTGCGTCAGGCCCCACTGCAGGCCGAAGGTGGCGCTGATGCCCGGCAGCGCGGAGTCCTCGCCACCGGTGTCCACCGCCGCCGCCAGCTTCCAGTCGATCTTGACCTCGGCGGTGAGGTCGGTGGCGAGCAGCGAACCCAGGTCGGCGAACTCGGCCAGGGTCAGCCGGTCGTCCGGGTTGGCCGTGCAGTCGGCGATGACGGTGGGGTCGAAGCAGCTCTTCTCCCCCGGCGAACCCTTCAGGTCGATGCCGAAGTACGCCTTCACCAGCGGGTCGGTGGCCCGCTTCGTCGCCTTCACCTGGATGAAGGCGAGCTGGGCGGCGAGGTCGCCGGTCATGTCGAACTGGGCGCCGACCTGCACCTCCGGCGAGGTGTCCCCGTCGTGGGTGGGGACGTAGAAGCCCTCGTCCCGGTCCAGGACCAGGTCCAGGTGCAGCTTCCAGCCCAGCTTGGCCTGGATGCCGTCCGGGGCGCCCTTCTTCGCCTTCAGCGACAGGCCGGGGATGCCCAGGTCGAGCGGCACGTTGAGCTTGAGGCACTCGTCGGACGCGCTGGCGTCCTTGCACCCGTCGGCTGCGGAGGGCGCGCCCTTGGAGGTGGTGAGCTTGATCCGGATCGCCTGGAAGTCCTCGGGCGCGCAGGGCGCCGTGACGCCGCTGCGGCAGCTGACCACCGCGCTCACGCCCGGGTCCAGGTCGGCGAGCACCTCGTTGAGGGCCGCCTGCACACCCGCGCTGTCGAGCGTGGCGTTGGCCAGCACCGGCCCGATCGCGGCCTTGACGTCCTCGCGCAGTTGCGCGACGAACCGCTGGCCCTGCTGCAGGTCGTCGCCGACCAGGGGCAGCTTGCCGTCGAAGCTGGCCAGCCGCAGCGCCTCCTCGACCTTGGCCAGGTACCCGTCGATCCCGACGTTGAAGTCTGTGAGCTTGAGCGACAGGTTGGCGAAGCAGGAGTCGAGGTTCGGGGTGCCGGCCGTGGGCGTCAGGTCCAGGCCGACGGTGAAGGTGAGCAGGTTGGTGTCGTCGGCCGGGTCGCAGTTGTTGACGAACAGCGGCGCCTTCGCGCAGAGCGGCACGTCCGTGCCGCCGACCCCGTCGCCGCAGTCGACGCCGGCGGTGGTGAACTTCGGCGTCAGCCCGAGCAAGCCGGTGATCGGCCCGTCCTCGCTCAGGCCGTCGAGGCCGACGCTCAGGTTGGCCTTCACGGTGGCGAAGTCCGGGTCCTTGCCGAGGTCCAGGGCGAGCGGCCCGACCCGCGCCGCGATCGCCGCGTCGGTGACCCCGCCCGCGACGGTGACGCTGGCCGAGGAGCTGTGGTCCAGCAGCGGCGCGGCGTTCAGCCGCAGGGGCAGCAGCAGGCCGAGTTGGGCCCGGGCGTCGACGTCGACCGCGAACGTGCCGGAGCTGTCCAGGGTGATCAGTTCGCGGTGGGCGTCCCAGGCGAAGTTGAGCGGCCCACCGGTGTGGAACTTGCGCTTCCAGTCCAGCCCGAGCCGCAGGAACGGCCCGCCCGCGCGCTCGTCCAGCGTGAGGCTGATCCCGCTGCCCTCGCCGATGGCCCCGTTGAGCATGTCCAGGGCGTCCTGGAGGTTGTCGGGGGGCGAGGCGAGCAGCCGGTCCAGCGCGTCGGCCAGCTCCGGGCGCAGGGCGTACGCGGTGCCGTCGGCCGGCTTCGGCGTACCGGCCGCCTCGACGCGCAGGGTCTGCCCGTCGATCTGCTTCAGTACCCGGTACGCCTTGCTGCCGATCACGACCGTCCGGCCCTCGAGCCGGGCGTCGAAGCCGGAGTCGCCGTCGCGGGAGGCGTCCTTGAGGAGGAAGTTCGCCCCGTCGGCGACGAACGTGATGTCCTTGCCGACGCCGCTCTCGTCGGCGCCGAGCAGCTGCCGAGCGGAGCGGCCGAGCAGCGGGATCTCCTTGTCCAGCGGGCCGCTGCCGCCGCCGGGCTGGGACAGCGCGGCGTTGATCAGCCGCAGCGCCTCGACGACGACCGCGAAGAGCGCCTTCGGGTCGTCGGGGTTGAAGTCGACGGCGAACAGCCCGGAAAGCGCCGAGGTGTCCACCACCGGCTGCCCACCGGCCGTCCAGCTCACGTCGACGCCGATGCCCTCGCCGAGGGCGCCGGTGGCGCCGGGCACGCTGACCGTGACCCGGCCGGTGGTCTTCACCGACGACGACACGGCCAGCAGGTTCCCCGGGTCGGACTTCAACCGCTCGAAGAGCGTGCCGAGGCTGATCTCCTGCGCCTGCTTGAAGCTGACCTGGAGCATCCGCTCGCCGGCGGCGGCCGGTCCGACGGCGAGGTCGCCGGCCAGCTTGACGTTGAGGAAGCCGGCGGTGGCGAAGAAGTCCACCCCGGTGGTGATCGGGAAGTCGGCGGCGAACAGCGGCGTCGTCGGGTCGGTGCGCAGCAGCACCCGGTCGACGTTGGCCTTCGGGTCGGTGATGCCGTCGCGCAGGTCGAGCACGAGCGTGACGGACGCGCTGTAGCGGGGCTTGACCTTGGCGAAGCTGGCCTGCGCGTTCGCCGCCCGCAGGCCGACCTTTTTGTCGCCGCCGACCGGCTTGGCGAGCGTGCCGGCCAGCTCGACGGCGCCGATGTTCGGGCTGGAGCCGCTGATCACCCACACGCTGTCGTTCGGCGGCTGCCCGCCGATCCAGTCCTGGGTGAGGGTGACGGAGTTGGCGGTGTTGGCGGCGACGGTGCCGGCGGAGGTACCGGCAACCACCCGCTGGCCGACCAGTTGGCCGGGCGTGAACCGGCTGCCGCTGACGCTGAAGCCCTTGGCGGTGAAGGTCGCCCCGCGCCCGGACAGCTCCGCGGCACCCGGGTCGAGCGGAACCTCCACCGTGGACTCACGCTCCAGCTTGACCCGGAACACCAGCTTGTCGTTGTCGAAGGAGAGGTTGTCCACCGGCAGCCCCTCGGCGGCGAGCAGGGCGAGCAACTGCTGGATGGAGCTGAACTTCGGCTGCCCGGCCAGGGCCGGATCGTCGGAGTCCGGGTCGAACTGCGGGTCGTCCGGCCGCGGGTGGACGTACTTGCGGAGGAAGTCGGTGAGCTTCTCGTTGACCTTCACCGCGTCGGCGAACGTGCCGCGCAGGAAGGGCAGGTTGAGGTTGCCGGCCGGGCCGCTCTGTTGCATGCCGCTGAGCAGGGTGGCGAGCTGCGCGAGCCCGGAGGCCAGGTCCAGCGGGCTCATGTTGCGGAACTTGGCGATCGTCTCGTCCAGGCCGGTGGTGGTCACCGTGGGGGTGCCGACGGAGATGTCGTTCCAGTCGACGTTCACGGTCGCCGCCACGGCGGGCAGCGCGAAGGGCGCGCCGGAGACGGCCGCGCCGAGCTTGACCACGCCGTGCACCGAGCCGGGGCCGGGCTCGGTCTCGGTGTCGGAGATCTTCCCACCGCCGGAGTTGTCGAGGGCCACCTGCACCAGGCCGGCGAGGGAGCCGGCCGCGCCGAGTTCGCCGGTGTTCGCGCCGGCGGCCGTGTCGAAGGTGAGCCGGCCGTCGCCGTTGGGGTCGGTCACGGTGACCTTGAGGTGGGTACGCGCGGTGAGGGTGCTGCCGGCGGTCAGCGTGACCCCGAGGATGCCGACCGAGGCGGTGGCCTGGTCGAGGTCGGCGCGCAGCCGCGCCGCCGCGTCGATGTCGATGCGCGGGGTGTCCCCGTTGCGCACCAGGTAGGTCTCCCCGGCGGCGGTGTGCCGGGCCCGCAGGTGGAGGGTGGCCCAGCCGGTGACGCTGACCGCCTTGTCCAGCGTCACCCCGGCCAGGGTGAGGTCCTTGTCGACCACTTCGCGCTTCGTGGTCAGCAGCACGTCCAGCAGGTGGTCGCCGCCGCTGGTGCTCACCGAGCTGGTGAGCCGGGTGCCGCCGCCGAGGTCGACGTCGTCCTTGGTCAGGCCGCTGGCCAACGCGTCGGACGCCTTGTCCACGAGCGTGTCGGCGTCGACGAGCGCGCCGGGGCTGACGCCGAGCAACGGCAGCGGCTGGCCGAGCAGCCCCAGCTGGGACAGTCCGCCGTCGGCCCAGGTGGCCGTGCGGGACATCAGGTTCTTGAACGCGCTCTCCCACGCCTCGTCGGCCTGTGCGGGGGCCGCCGTCCACACCAACCCCATCGCGGCGGTCACCGCCGTCGCGATCGCCACGGCGAGCAGCCGTCGTAGAGCCACCATGAGCCACCTCGTTCTTCCGATGGCCGTCACCGACGGCGCTGGTCCGCGCCAGCACATCGATCGCGGGAAATGCTCACAACTCCTGTGTCGGCATGGTGACAGTGCGTCGATCCGAACGGTCGACACCGCCGGACCGGGTGGCCCGAGAAGACTGTGCTGCGGGCCGTACCGCCCGGGCCATGTCGCGCCCGTCCCCGCCGATGGAAGGCCCTGTGCCACGTCGGATCCCCGCGCTGCCCGCGCGCGGGATCGTTTTCTGGCAGCGTCAGAGGAGCCGCCCCAACCGCCCGGTGAGGAGACGATGGTGGGCCACGCCGCCGTGCACCACAGGACCGTCGACGTCGACGGGATCACGATCTTCTACCGGGAGGCCGGGCCGGCGGAGGCGCCGGTGGTGCTGCTGCCGCACGGCTATCCCGCGTCGTCGTTCCAGTTCCGTCACCTCCTGCCCGCCCTCGGCGACAGGTGGCGGACGATCGCGCCGGACCAGCCCGGCTTCGGCTACAGCGACGCACCCGACCCGGCCCGGTTCGCGTACACCTTCGACGCCCACGCCGAACTGCTCCGCCGGTTCGCCGAGACGCTGGGCCTGACCCGGTACGTCATCTACCTCCAGGACTACGGCAGCCAGTTCGGGCTGCGCCTCGCGATGTCCGCCCCCGAGCGGGTCGCCGGCCTGGTCATCCAGAACGGCGACATCTATCCCGACCAGCACGGCCCCAAGTACGAGCCGCTCAAGCAGTTCTGGCGCAGCCCCACCGACGAGGGCCGGGAGCGCCTCGCCGCGGCGGTCGGCGAGGAGGGCTTCCGCAGCGAGTTCCTGGGCGAACTGCCCGACCGGCTCAGGGACCGGGTGAGCCCCGACCTGTGGCGGCTCGCTGCGGCCTCCGCCGCCACCCCGCAGCGCCGCGCCAATCTGGTCCGCCTCCTCGCCGACCAGGGCAGCACCGTCGCCTGGTTCCCCCGTCAGCAGGCGTACCTGCGCGACCACCAGCCGCCGACGCTGATCGTCTGGGGACCGCACGACGGCTACATGCCCGAGGGTGCCACGCGCGCCTATCTGCGCGACCTGCCCGACGCGGAACTGCACCTGCTCGACGGCGGGCACTGGCTGTTGGAGACGCACCTCGACGAGGTGGTCCCACTCGTACGCGACTTCCTCGGGCGGGTCCATCCCTGACCACCGCGCGGCCGGCCCGGCGGAGTGAGGCGTCCGGCGGACCGGGAGGTGCTTCCGCTACGGTCCGACGCATGACGGTCGCCCGCTCGATCCTGCTGTTCCTGCTCGCCGCGCTCGCCGAGATCGGTGGCGCGTGGCTGGTGTGGCAGGGCTGGCGCGAGCACCGAGGGCTGCTGTGGATCGCGGCCGGAATCATCGCGCTCGGGTTCTACGGCTTCGTCGCCACCTTCCAACCCGACCCGAACTTCGGCCGCGTCCTCGCCGCCTACGGCGGCGTCTTCGTCGCCGGCTCTCTCGCCTGGGGCATGGTCGTCGACAAGTTCCGCCCCGACCGCTACGACATCATCGGCGCAGCCATCTGCCTCGTCGGCGTCGCCGTCATCATGTACGCCCCTCGCAGCGGCTGATCCCTGGCACTCCGCAACCCAAACGTTGAAGCGGAACCAGGGGTCGCTACCCCGCGACCAGCCGCAACGGTGGTCGGCACCTGCCCGTGACCGGATGGATCAACGGCTGCGTCCGGCACCGTCGGGCCGCGCGTCGCCCACCGTCGCCGTGGCAGCGTTCAGCACGGCCCGGAGCGGGGCGTGTGGAAACCCGTCGCCCGTGCCGGCGTCCGGCCCCAGCCGGGTGCTGTAGAAGGGTTCGTCGTGGCGGTCGTCCTGGTGGGCCCACAGGTTGCCGGCCTCGTCCCGCTGCCAGATGACGTTCTGACCACGGAAGTCGGCGCGTTCGAGCCAGTCGGCGCCGCACGGCCAGTAGCCCTCCCACTGCGGAGGGCGTAATGCGACGTATGCCTCGTCGACGGCGGCGACGGCCTGGTCCACGTCGTCATCGTCGAAGACGGCGGCGAATCGGCACAGCAGGGCCAGCGGAACCCCGGGGTGCTGAAGCTGCGGATCCCGCGCGGCGATCGCCCGGCAGATCAGGTCGAGTTCGGACCAGCGCAACGCGTACGGGTGCCAGTGTGCGAGATCGTCCCATCCGAGCTCGGCCGGCTCGGCCGAGTCAGGGGTGGTGACCTCCAGGCTGTAGGAGTCGACCGAGGCATCCATGCTCAGGACGACGTGGTGGCCATCGCCGACCTCGAAGGCCACGTCGAGCGACGAGTCGGCGGCGTCCTCATCCGCATCGTCATCATCGTCGTCGTCCAGCAGGCCTTCGAGGTCACCGAGCCGATCCGCCCCGGGTCCCTCCTCGTGGGCGAAGGTGTACCGCGCCCAGAACACCGGATCGCGCAATGACTCTTGCAACACTGATGGAGCCGTCACCAAGGGGACTATAGGGACCGTACGAGCGGCATCCCGAACGGGGTCAGCGGCGTGGTGGGCTGGTCAGCGGCTGCCATGAGGGGGCGGCTGGTCGTGCGCGCCAGCGGGAGAGGTTTGGCGAGGGGCCTGTCCCGGGGGCGGCTGACCGCTCGCTGCCGGGGATTGTGCGAGCGTGCGGTGCTTGCCGGGGCTCACGCCGTGGATCCGTTTGAAGGCCGCGCTGAAGCCGAAGGCGTCCGCGTACCCGAGCCGGCGCGCCACGGCGGCGACCGTCTCGGTGGTCTCGGCCAGCATGTCGGCGGCGAGTGTCATTCGCCAGTCGGTCAGGTAGGTCAGTGGTTACTCGACGGCCGATGCGACGGCGCTCAACGCCATGTTCGCGGGAGTGCGCGCCGGGTATCTCGCCGAGCCGACCGACGCGGTGCGGCGACTCCTCGGACGCGACCCGATCGACTTCGACACCTACGCCGCGAGGGCTGCCGCGGCCGGCGCATGGTCGTGACGCAGCCGGGACAGCAGCCGATCTAGCTAGTACGCCAGCCCGGGACCGCCCGTGGGACGACGCCCGTCGACACAGCGATCCCGGGCTGCCTCCTGCTGACGACATCTGGAGCCCGGTAGGACCGGTTGTCGTGCGCGCTAGTCTCCCACCGGCGCCGCGCGGAACGTTCGCCGATAGGCACGCGGCGACACCCCGGTGGCGGCCAACAGGTGCTGCCGGAGCGAACCACCCGATCCGAACCCGGCCTGCTCCGCGATCCTGTCCACCGGGAGGTCCGTGCTCTCGAGCAGTTCCCGGGCGCGTTCGACCCGCTGCTGGGTGAGCCAGGTCATCGGGCTTACCCCCACTTCGTCCTGGAACCGCCTGCTGAACGTCCGCACGCTCATGTTCGACCGGGCGGCGAGCTCAGCCAGGACCAGCGGGCGATGAAGGTGTTCGAGCGCCCACGCTCGGGCCGGTGCCGTCGTCGTCGTGTCCGCTTCGACCACGGGCCGCCGGATGTACTGGGCCTGACCCCCGTCGCGCCAGGGTGGGACGACGCAGGAACGCGCCGCCTCGTTGGCGATCTCACTGCCGTGGTCCCGTCGGATCACGTGCAGACACAGATCGATTCCCGCCGAGACGCCCGCCGAGGTGAGAACGCTACCGTCGTCGATGAAGAGAACATCGGCATCGACCATGAGGTCCGGGTAGAGGCTCTGAAGGTGGTCGGACTCACGCCAGTGAGTGGCCACCCGTCGGCCGTCGAGGATGCCCGCCGCCGCCAGGACGAAGGAACCCGTACAGATCGCCATCACGCGCGCGCCGGGGCGGACAAGCCCCAGCGCGTCACGCAGCGGCGCAGGAAGTGCCTTCTCTTCGCCCCACTCCCGCCCGCTCGCGGAGGGAGGGATCACCACGGTGTCCGCCTGGGCCAGCGCCGTGTGGTCGTGGTCCACGGCGATCGCGAAGTCGGCCGACGTGTCGACGGGGCCGCCGTCGAGCGAGCAGGTGGTCACCGAGTACAGCGGCTTGCCGTCGGAGTCGAGGGCGGCACCGAAGAGCCGCGAGGGGATGGCCAGCTCGAAGGGGACGACGCCGGGAAGCGCGAGCACAACGACGCGATGCATGGCCAGATCCTGACACATGTTGTCCATCTGGCCACTGTAGGGCCCTGCCCCTCCGGAGATGCTGGACGGGCGCGGCCGCCTGATGCGGCCGACACGACAGGTGAGGAGCACAGTGACAACCAGCTCAGGGCGAGTGCCGGACCGGATGCTCGCCGTCAGCCAGGACGTGGCCGGGGCACCCGACGTCCTGAAGATCATCGAGATGGAGCGTCCGGTCCCCACACTCGGCGAGGTCCTCGTCCGCGTCCACGCCGCGGGGGTGAACCCCACCGACTGGAAGACCCGCGCCCGCGGCCAGTTCGCCACCGGCGCGCTCCCTCCGTTCGTCCTGGGCTTCGACGTCTCCGGGGTGGTCGAGCAGGTGGGGCCCGGGGTGACCCTGTTCGCGCCGGGCGACGAGGTGTTCGGCATGCCGCGCTTCCCGCATCCGGCGGGCGCGTACGCGGAGTTCGTGACCGCCCCCGCCCGGCACTTCTGCCGTAAACCGACAAACATCGACCACACGACCGCCGCGGCGTTGCCGCTGGCGTCCCTGACCGCGTGGCAGGCTCTCGTCGACACCGCCGACATCCAGCCGGGCCAGCGCGTCCTCGTCCATGCCGCCGCCGGCGGAGTCGGGCACCTGGCGGTGCAGATCGCCAAGGCGCGCGGCGCATGGGTCGTCGGCACCGCGAGCGCCGGCAAGCACGACCTTCTTCGCGGGCTGGGCGCGGACGAGTTGATCGACTACACGACGGAGGACTTCGGCGTCCTCCGAGACATCGATGTCGTGCTCGACACCGTCGGCGGGGACTACACCCCGCGCTCACTCCGGACCCTGTGCAGGGGCGGGATCCTCATCTCGCTTCTGCCCATGGCCCCGGACTTCCCCGCCGACCTTGCCGAGGAACTCGACGTCCGCGCCACCCGAATCCTCGTCGAGCCCGATCATGCGGGCATGAGAGCGGTCGCGGATCTCGTCGCTCGTGGGCAGCTGCGGCCACTCGTCGACACCACTCTCCCGCTGAGGGAGGCGGCTCAAGCCCACGAGCGCGGCGAGACCAACAGCACCACCGGGAAGATCGTCCTTTCCGTCGTCGCCTGAGGCCCGCCCTCGCACGCGACGCTGCTCCAACCCCGTCACTCACTGAAGGAGTTCCATCCGCATGAGCAACGCGACACCTCCCAGCACGGCCGCCGTCGTCGAATCCTTCTTCGCGCGATTCGGCGCCGGTGATGTACCCGGACTCGTCGACCTCTTCGCCGACACGTTCGACTTCGCGGTCAACGGGACCCCCAACATCCCCTGGTCCGGGCAGCGCTCCACCCCGGCCGAGCTGCCGGACTTCTTCGGCTCGTTCGGACGCGTACTCGGACCGGCTCAGGAGTACAACGTCACGGCGACGGTCGTCGACGGGGAGAACGCGGTCGTGCTCGGGCACAACAAGTTCGAGGTCCTCGCCACGGGGAAGACGTTCACCAACCACTTCGCGCTGCACATCGGAGTCAAGAACGGCAAGATCACGACCTATCACATGTACGAAGACACCTATGCGATCGACGCCGCGTTCGCCGCGTGAGCCGCGGACGAGCTGACCACGGTTGAGCCGTGCGGTGATCGGAACCGGCTGTCCGGATCCCGATCACCGCACGCTGTGCCTCACCACCCGTTGCCGAACAGCGAGAACCGCACCGCCGTGCGATCGACGCAGCCCTGTAGCGATCCGGTATACGCTTAGGCAGCAGTACCCGACTCTGTTTGCCCCCTTGCGGCTGGCTCGGTTGCTGCACTTCCCTGCTGTGCAGCCGGCCAGGGCTCTCCGCCATGAAGACCGGCCACCTCGCGTTCCGGGATCCGTGCCACGAGAACAATCACCCGCTCGGGGTCAGCCGGTGCCCGTCCGAGCACGCGCACTTCGGCCTGCTCAGCGAGGGTTGCGTCCGCCAGGATGGAGAACACGAGGTCGCCGTCCGTCCGGCTGTACCCATCGGCCGCCACCTCGACGACCGCGCCAGAGTGCAGCTCAATGACCCAGCGGGTCGGTGGACCGGCAGCGAACCTCATGGCTCGGAGGCTAACGCCCGGAACAGTTGCCGCGTCAGGCAACGCTCGCCCCTGTTCGCACCCGGAAGAAATCAGACCTGCCAGGATCGGCCGCACAGCGGTGGAGAGATGCTCTGCCGGACCGAGGACGGCCCGCTCTGCGGCGAGATCACCGTACCGGCGGGCGGGCGGCACGATCTGGTGCTGGAGATCGCCACCCGCCCGCTCGGCGAGGCGCCGCCCGAGTCCTTCGAGCTGTGGCGGACGACCGAGTACACCTGGCGGCAATCGGCACCCCCGCTGGCCGGCGGCCCCGCCCAGCGGGACGCGGTTTTCGCGTACGTCGTGCTGCGCGGCCTCACCCAGCCGGGCGGGGGGATGGTGGCGGCGGCGACCACGGCACTGCCGGAGCGGGCGCTGGCCGGGCGCAACTTCGACTACCGGTACGCCTGGCTCCGGGACCAGACCTTCGCCGGCCGGGCGTCGGCGCTCATCGGCCGGTACGACCTGCTGGACTACGCAGTCGCGTTCCTCACCGAACGGGTGCTGGCCGACGGCGATCGGCTCTCCCCCGCCTACACCGTCGACGGCGACCCGGTCCCGGACCAGGAGGAGCTGGGTTACCTGGCCGGCTATCCAGGGGCGCCGCCGCGGGTCGGTAACTGGATCCGCGGGCAGTTCCAGCTCGACGTCCTCGGCGAGGCGCTGCTGCTGCTGGCCGTCGCCGGGCGGCACGACCGGCTGGACCAGGACTCGTGGCGGGCGTTGGAGCTGACGGCCCGGATCATCGGGAAACGCTGGCGCGAGCCGGACTCCGGCATCTGGGAACTGCCGCCCCGCCAGTGGACCCACTCGAAGCTGATCTGTGTGGCCGGACTGCGCGCGGCGGCCGGGGTCGCGCCGGGCGGACAGGCAGGACGATGGTTGGCCCTGGCCGATGCGATCCTCGCCGACGCGGCAGCCCACGGGCAGCACCCGTCCGGGCGCTGGCAGCGGGCGTACGACGACGGGCGGGTCGACGCCGCGTTGCTCTTCCCCGGCATCCGGGGCGCGGCGCCGTCAGGGGACGCGCGGACCGAGGCGACCCGGCGGGCGATCCTGGCGGAGCTGGAATGCGACGGATACCTGTACCGGTTCCGCCCCGACAGCCGCCCACTGGGGGACGCCGAGGGAGCGTTCCTGCTCTGCGGTTTCGCGGCCGCGATGGCCGCGTGGCAGGCCGGCGACGTCGTGGAGGCGAACCGGTGGTTCGAGCGTAGCCGGGCCGCCTGCGGCCCGGCGGGCCTCTTCACCGAGGAGTACGACGTGCAGCAGCGGCAGTTGCGCGCGAACCTGCCCCAGGCGTTCGTGCACGCGCTGATGTTGGAGACGGCGGTGACCCTGGGTCAGGCGGCACCCTGCCCGTCGCCCGGCTGAGCGGTCTACCCGCCGCCCGTGCCCGAGATGAGTGCCAGCCCGGTCTCCGGGTCCACCCGCTTGGCCAACTCGGGCGCCACCTCGGAGATCATCACCTCCAGTGTCGGCCAGACCCGGCCCCGAAGCAGGTGCCCGCCCACAGTGCTGCCGTCGGCGCGGCCGAGCACCGCGTGCACGTGCAGCGCCGGCTCCCCGCCCTGCTCGGCAACGTCGCCGAGCAGGGAGAGCACCTCGACCTGCTCGCGTACCGGGATCCGGCGGTAGTCGCCGGTCTCCCGGTCGAACCATCCGACCTCGGCGTCGGCGAAGCCGCCGACGGCGGTCACCCGGGCGGCGTGTATCCGCTGCTCACGCAACGCCGCCCCCACGGCCTCGACCGCCTCCTCCCCCTTGTCGCAGACCACCACGAGGACCCGTCCGGTCTGGTGGTGCAGCTCGTGCGCCCTCATCGCCGACCGTCCCGCCGCCAACCGGCCGGCAGGGCGGTCACCGTGCTGCCCCGACCGGTTTGGGCGGCCGCGCTGGTGTGCCGGGCCGGCACCGCCGTCGTCGCGTCCATCGCACCCTTTCCTCTCTCCGGCGCGGCCTCAGCCCACCCGGTACCGCTCCGCCTCGGCGGCACGCAGCTCCAGCCCGTGGCCCGGCCGGTCCAGCGGCACCGGGGCGCCGCCTCCCGCCGCGGACACCGCGCCGTCGAAGAGCGTCGCCTCGATCCGGACGTGGTCGTGGAACCACTCGATGTGGCGCAGGTTCGGCGTCGCTGCCGCCACGGCCAGGTGCTGGTGGGGCGCGCAGTGCGCGGACACCTCCAGGCCCGAAGCGGCGGCCACCGCCGCCGCCCGAAGGAATTCGGTGATGCCACCGCACCGGGTGACGTCGATCTGCAGGCAGTCGACGTACGGGGCCATCCGGTGGAAGTAGACGAGGTCGAAGCCGTACTCCCCCGCCGCGACGTCGGGCAGCACCTGGTCGCGGACCAGCCCGAGGCCGACCAGGTCGTCTGAGCTGACCGGTTCCTCGTACCAGCGCACGTCGAGGTCGGCCGCGGCCCGGGCCATCCGTACCGCCTGCTTGCGCTGGTACCCGCCGTTCGCATCGACGTACAACTCGGCGTCGTCGCCGATGGCGCGTCGGGCGGCCACCATCCGGGCCAGGTCCCGCGGCGCGTTGGTGCCCCCGGACTCGCCAATCTTGATCTTCACTCGTGGGATGCCCTCGTCGTGTACCCAGCCGGAGAGCTGCCGGTGCTGCCGCTCGGCGTCGTAGGTGGTGAATCCGCCGCTGCCGTAGACCGGCACCTGCCGGCGGGCAGTGCCGAGCAGCCGGGCCAGCGGCAGGCCGTGCCGGCGGGCCTTGAGGTCCCAGATTGCGCAGTCGGCTGCGGAGAGCGCGAGGCCGGCGATTCCGGGCCGCCCGGCGTTTCTCAGCCGCCGCTGCATGGCCGACCACGCAGCCGGTGCGTCGTCCGGGTCGAGCTCGGCCACCACGGGCGCGAG
This sequence comes from Micromonospora sp. NPDC023814, assembly GCF_040639595.1. NCBI lineage: Bacteria > Bacillati > Actinomycetota > Actinomycetes > Micromonosporales > Micromonosporaceae > Micromonospora > Micromonospora sp. NPDC023814. The sequence continues at coordinate 25,477 of NZ_JBFAAF010000020.1, read as the reverse complement.
CAGCTCCGTGACGACCGGGATCACCGCTGCGGGCCCGTACGTCCAGCCGGTGCCCACCTGGCCGTCGGCCTCCGCGCGGACCAGCACCATGGTGGTGCTGTCCCAGGCGGAGGTGCCGTCGCCCTCGGGCGCATCGGTCAGCACCCGGTACGCCGCCGCGCTCAGCCGCACCGCCGTCACCGCCCCCGGCGGCGGCTGACCAGCGAGCGGCTGGCCAGCACGGCGGCCGGCGCCAGCGCGGCCAGCCCGACCAGGCTGGTGGCGAGTAGGCGGGCAGCCCGGGAGGGCTGCTCCGGACGTTGCCCCCACCGCCGCTCGGGGCGGGCGGTAACCCGCTCACCACGCAGGCCGGCCCGCAGCAGTTCGGCGAGGTGGATCGCGGAGCGGTCGCCGGTGGCGCTCTGCTCGACCTGCGTACGGCAGCTGAAGCCGTCGGCCAGGATGACGTCGGTGTCGGCAGCGCCCCGGACGGCCGGCAGCAGGACCCGCTCGGCGCAGGCCGCGGAGACCTCGTAGTGCCCCGCCTCGAAGCCGAAGTTGCCGGCCAGCCCGCAGCAGCCCGAGTCGAGAATTTCGGCCTGGACCCCCGCATCGGTGAGCACCGCCTGGTCCGCAGTGGTGCCGAGGATGGCATGCTGATGGCAGTGGGTCTGGATCAGTGCGTGCGCGGGCAGCTTCGGCGCCTGCCATCCGGGGCTGTGCTCGTGCAGCAACTCGGCCAGGGTGACGGTCTGCTGCCGCAGACGGTGTACGTCCTCGTCGCCGGGGAAGAGTTCCCGGGCGTCGCTGCGGAACACCGCGGTGCAGCTCGGTTCCAGCCCCACGATCGGGGTACCGGCCCGCAGGTGGGGTCGGAGCACCTCCACCGTCCGCCGCAACACCTTCTTCGCCATGCCGAGCTGTCCCGTGGAGATCCAGGTGAGCCCGCAGCAGACCGGCTGCTCCGGCACCCGGACCCGCCAGCCCGCCGCCTCCAGCACCTCGACGGCCGCCTGGGCGATGCCCGGCTGAAGGTGGTTGGTGAAGGTGTCCGGCCAGAGCGTCACCTCGCCGCGCCAGCCGTCGCCGGTCGGCCAGCGGTCCGCGAACCAGTGCTGGAAGGTCTCGGTAGCGAAGACCGGGATCTCCCGGCGCTGGTCGATGCCGCCGACCAGCTTGGCGAGCCGGCCCAGCCCGGGTCCCTGGGCCAGCGCGTTCACCACCCGGGGCGCCCGGGCGGCGACCGCAGCCACCACCGGCAGCCAGCCCATCGAGTAGTGCGGGCGGGGTCGGAGCCGGCCCTGGTAGTGATGGGACAGGAATTCCGCTTTGTACGTCGCCATGTCCACGTTGACCGGGCAGTCGGACTTGCAGCCCTTGCAGGCCAGGCAGAGGTCGAGCGCGTCGCGAACCGCCTCGGAACGCCAGCCGTCGGCGATGGTGCCGCCGCGGGCGGTGCCGTCGAGCATCTCGAACAGCAGGCGTGCCCGGCCCCGGGTGGAGTGCTCCTCCTCCCGGGTGACCATGTAGGACGGGCACATCACCCCGCCGTGCGGTCGCCGGCACTGGCCGACGCCCACGCAGCGCAGCACCGCCCGGCCGAAACTGCCGTCGTCGTCGGGATAGTGGAAGTGGGTTGCCACCTGGCCGTGGTTGTAGTCGACGCCGAGCCGCAGGTGGCTGTCCAGCGGGTAGGGGGCCGCCACCTTGCCCGGGTTCATCCGGTCGTCCGGATCGAAGATCGCCTTGAACTGCCCGAACGCGCGAACGAGCCGGTCGCCGAACATCTTCGGCAGCAGTTCACCGCGGGACTGCCCGTCGCCGTGCTCTCCGGAGAAGGAGCCCCCGTAGGAGACCACCAGATCCGCGGCCCGCTCGACGAACGAGCGGAACTGCCGTACCCCCTCGGCGGTCGTCAGCTTGAACGGGATACGGGTGTGGACGCAGCCCTGCCCGAAGTGCCCGTAGAGCGAGGCCTGTTCGAAGCCGTACTCGCGGAACAGCGCGTCGAGATCACGCAGGTAGTCGCCGAGCCGTTCGGGAGCGACGGCCGAGTCCTCCCAGCCCTCCCAGGTGTCGGGTTCACCCGGCACCCGGGCGGTGGCACCGAGTCCGGACTCGCGGACCAGCCACATCTGGTACTCGTCTGCCTCGTTGTCGAACCGGTGCGCGGTCGGCCCGCCGTCGCGGCACAGATCGTTGATCATCCGCTCGGCCGCAGCGTCGGCCTCCTCGCGGGTGTCGCCACCAAACTGCACCATCAGCCAGCCGCCGCCCGCGGGCAGCTTGTGCAGCGCCTCCGGGTGCAGGTGCTTACGCTTCTCGAAGTTGATCAGCTTGTCGTCGAGCCCCTCCAACGCGATCGGGTCGTACGGCAGGACCCGCGGTACGTCGTCTCCGGCGGCGGCGATGTCCGGGTAGGACAGGAACACCATCGACTTGGCCCGTGTCACCGGCACCAGCATCAGGCGGGCCCGCAGCACGGTGACCAGTGTCCCCTCGGAGCCGACCAGCGCCTGTGCGACGTGAAAGTTCTTCTCCGGCAGCAGGCTGTCCAGGTTGTATCCGGATACCCGGCGCGGGATGTGCGGGTAGCGGGTGCGGATGTCGCTCTGGTACTCGTCCCGCAGCGCCCGCAGCTGGCGGTAGATCTCGGCCTGCCGACCGCCCCGTCGCTCGATCTCGGCGTACTCCTCGTCGCTGGTCTCGCCGACCCACATCCGGGTGCCGTCATAGAGCAGCACCTCCATCTCGACGAGGTTGTCGACCACCTTGCCGGTGCGCTGCGCGGTGGAGCCGCAGGAGTTGTTGCCGATCATTCCGCCGATGGCGCAGTGGCTGTGGGTGGACGGGAGCGGCCCGAACTCCAGCCCGTGCGGTGCCAGCAAGTCGTTGAGCGTGTCGAGCACGATGCCGGGCTCCACCAGGCAGGTGCCGGCCTGCGGGTCGACCTCCAGCAGCAGGTTGCAGTACTTCGACCAGTCGATGACCACGGCCACGTTGGTCACCTGTCCCCCCAGGCTGGTGCCGCCGCCCCGGGAGAGCACCGGCGCACGGTGGCGGCGGCAGACGGCGACCGCGGCCACCGCCGCCTCGACGGTCCGGGGCACCACCACGCCGAGCGGCACCTGGCGGTAGTTGGAACCACCGGTGGCGTACGCGGCCCGTGAGCCGGCGTCGAAGCGCACCTCCCCGTCCACCTCGGCGCGCAGGTCCGCGGCGAGCGCGGCCAGGTCGACGTGGTACGCCGGCTCGGGCGGCCGCAGGACGGGCGCGGGCAGAGAAACCGGCTCCGTGGCCGGAGCTGCCCCCCGCGCCGTGCCCGTGACTCGCCGCGTCATGACCGCAGCTCATTGATCTTGTCTCGGGCCACGGTGGCGAGGGTGGCGACCTTGTGCGGCTGGCCCCGCAGGAACGCCTCGGTGAAGTGCTTGGCCTGTTCGTACCGGACCTTGCCGGGCATCGGCGGTTCGTCCGGGTTGACGTCACAGTCGACCAGCGCCGGGCCCGGATAGGCCAACGCCTCACGGATCGCGTCCGGCACCGCCTTCGGGTCGGTGACCTTCACGCCGTACCCACCGCAGGCCCGTGCCCACGCGCCGAAGTCGGCCTCGGGCTGTCGGTGCCGCACCGCGTACTCCGGGTAGCCGAGGACGATCTGCTCCCAGAGGATCTGGCCGTACGAGTTGTTGTTGTTGACCACCACCTTGATCGGCAGCTCGTGCCGCACGGCGGTGAGGAACTCGGCCATCAACATGGCGAAGCCACCGTCGCCGACGAACGCGATGACCTGCCGGCCGGGGAACGCGTGCTGCATGGCGATCGCGTACGGCAGGCCTGGCGCCATGGTGGCCAGGTTGCCGGAAAGGTAGAACTCGCGACCGCCGCGGATGGTCCAGTGCCGCGCCGCCCAGGTGGCGATCGTGCCGGAGTCGCAGGTGAGGATGGCGTCCGAGGTGGCGGCCGCGTCGATGCAGCTGATCAGGTACTGCGGGGCGATCGGATCCCGCCCCGGGTCCTGCAGGGCGATCATGTCCGCGCGCCAGGCGTCCCGCGCCTGCTGGTACTTCGTCAGGAAGGACCGGTCCGATCGGGCCTGGATCATCGGCAGCAGCTGCTGCAACGCCAGCTTCGCGTCCGCGGTCACCGCCGCGTGCACCGGCAGGCGCAGGCCGATCAGGCTCGCGTCGATGTCGATCTGGACCACCTTGGCCTGCCCCGGCGCGGGCAGGTACTTCCCGTACGGGAAAGAGGTGCCCACCATCAGCAGGGTGTCGCACTCCTCCATCAGCTCCTCGCTCGGCTTCGTGCCGAGCAGGCCGAGGCCGCCGGTGGTGAGCGGGTGGTCGTCCGGCACCACCAGCTTGCCGGGCAGGGTCTTGACGATCGGGCTGGCCAGTGCCTCGGCCACCGCGAGCACCTCGTCCCGGGCGTGGCGGGCGCCGACGCCCACCAGCATGGCCACCCTCTTCCCGGCGTTGAGCACCTCCGCCGCCCGGGCCAGGTCGGCCTGCGCCGGCGCCACCGGCGGCTGCGACACCGCGGCGCTGCTCGCCGGTGGCACCCCCGGGCTGACGTGCCGGTATGGGTCCTCGCCGACGGCGGCGACCTGCACGTCGTTGGGAAAGGTCAGATGGGCGACGCTGCGCCGCGCCAGGGCGTGCCGGATGGCGATGTCGACCACGCCGGGCACCTGCTGGGGGTTGGTGACCATCAGGTTGTACGCGTCCGCCACGTCCTGGTAGAGCAGCGCTGTGTGCACCTCCTGCTGGTAGTGGGAGCCGAGCACGGACGTCTCCTGCATGCCGGTGATGGCGAGCACCGGGACGTGGTCGAGTTTGGCGTCGTAAAGCCCGTTGAGCAGGTGGATGGCGCCCGGCCCGGAGGTGGCGGCGCACACCCCGATCCGGCCGGTGGCCTTGGCGTACCCGGTGGCCATGAAGGCCGCCGCCTCCTCGTGGTGCACCAGCACGAACCGCAGCTTCTCCCGCTGCCGGCGAAAGCCCTCCATCAGGCCGTTGATGCCGTCGCCAGGGAGGCCGAAGACGGTGTCGACGCCCCACTCCACCAGTCGTCGGGCAAGGCCTTCGCCTACGATCTCCTGCACGTCACGCCTCCTGAATCCGTACCCCCGCGGTCCCGGACGGCTACCCGGCATCCGATCCGTCGCGAGCTACCCGTGACGATTCGCGGCAAACGTCCGACCTGACGTTTTCGGCAGAGCGGCGGTGACATACCGGGCGGATGCCGCCGGACAAGACCCGTGGGCGGCGACCACGGCGGTGAGGGAGAGCAGGATCGCCTTCGTCGCGACCCAGACCAGCTCGCCCGACTGTCCACCGGACAGTTCACCGTCGATCACCCCCGACCGGGTGCGCAGGGGTGCAGCTCGGCCAGAACCGGGCGGCCCGCGACCGCTCAGCCGCGGCGGCGGCGGCGCGAGATCAGCAGGCCGAGGACCAGACCCGCCAGGACCAGGGCGATCGGCTTACCGGAGACCGACGACTTCATCTGGCCGAGTCCTCTCCTGGGGTCGACGAGGGTGCCCGCGGCGTCACCAATACTTCCGACGATCGCGTCGTCGATCCGGCTCCGTTTCATCGCCCACCGTCCATTCCTGTATGCGGCCCCCGAATCCTGCCGGCCGTACCCGACGCCCCGCCCGGCAAACGATGCCGAGAACCAGCACTACGGCCTATCCGCAACGGATCTCGTTCAGCGCCCCAGCTCGTCGCGGACGGCCGAGGAACCGGCCGGCACCACCCGGCCGGCGGTGCTGGACACCGCGTCGCGTACCTCGTCCGCCAGCCGGGCGGACCTTCCGCCCGCCGCACGCAGCCGCTCCAGGCCCGCGGCGCCGAGGAACACGGCGGCGGCCACGTACCCGGCGGTCATCCCGGCAGCCGCCAGCCGTCGCGGCAGGAACGCCTCCAACATGCGCAGCGAGGTCGCCGAGGCCGCCCCGACAGCCAGCACCGCACACCCTCCGGCGGCGGCCAGCAGCACGAAGCCGAGCCCGGCCGGGCGGGCGGCGTCCGCGAGCTGGGTGCGTACCGCTCGAACCTCCTCGCGTACCACCTCGGCCACGTCCTCGGCCAGGCGGTCGGTGGGACTGGCTGGTCGGCCGCCATCCCCGGGCTGGTTCGCCATGCCCATCGGGCCTCCCCCTCGGCTCGTCTCGGCGCGGTCGGGTACCCCGAAACAGCGCCCCCATTCGCTCCCATCCCACAGCGGCGGCTGGGGGACCGCGCAGCACCAGCCGGGCGGTCTCCCGGAGGGACCGGGCGGAGCAGTGGCTGTACAGCCGAACGGTTTAGGAAGTGTGGACACGGGCGGAAGTCGCTCGGCAGTGACCTGGCTTGACCTGCCTCGCCACGCTGGGCGGCACATCTTGGAGCTGACCGCCGTTGACCTCGGCTCCCTTGCTAACGGGCACGCAACAAGCACGGCGACCGAGGGATCATGAGATCAACCTGTCCCAGACGACCTGAGCGGGTGGGGTCCTAGCAGCGGAAACACCTTTCGACATCTCGCACCACTCCCCCGCCGTCCGTTGACCTCTTGCGGATTAGATGCGGACCGCACGCCCAACTGATGGCCGGCGCTACTCCTCCGCCGGCCGGTCGTGAAACCACCGGCGGGATGCGGGCACCAGCAACAGGCCGACGACGACTGACGCACCAACGATCTGCAGCAGCCCTAACGCGTCAGCCTTGGTGATCGCGACGACGCCGTACACGACGCTGGCGGTCGAGAAAACCGTTGTCCAAAACCGGGCCCGCCCGCTACCACGCCACAGGCCGTAAGCCAACGCCAGGAGAAGAAGCACCCCTATCAACCCGGTGGCCATGGATGGACCACTCGTAAACATCATCGATGCCGGGAGCGCGGCCGCCACGAGCAAAGTCACGGAGGCGGCGGCGACCGGCATAGGAACGCGTCGCTGACTTTGCTCGATCATCGGCTCATGGTAGGCGTCGTTCGCCCGGTCCTCCAGCACACTGGCGGTCGGCTTCGGCCAAGTGCTGAGTCACGTGCCGACAGACGGACCTGACACGCCTCCGAGTTACCGGCTCTGCCAGCGGCAGGAGAGTGTCAAGTTAACGGCCGGTCTTGATTGTTGAACTGGTTAGTGGCTGGCCGGGGTGAGCCGGCCCTCGAGGCGACCTGGAAGGCGTTCAATGGCAGGTTCAGGGAGCCAGAGGATCGCCGAGAGTGGGCGAAGGTCGGGTCGCTAGCCTGGCAATCATGGCGGGCTGGGAGATGCGACCGGCTTCGGTGGCGGACGTCGAGACGGTGGCCGAACTGCGGGCCGTGGTGCTGCGGGCGGATCTGGAACGGCTCGGGCGGTACGACGAGCAACGGGTGCGGCAGCGGCTGCGGAACGGATTCGCGCCGGCGCACACCTGGGTGATCGAGGTGGGCGGCGCGTTCGCCGGCTGTGTGTCGCTGCGGCCGGCCGAGGACGCCCACTGGCTGGAGCACTTCTACCTGGCCCCGCACCTGCAGGGCAGCGGCATCGGTACGGCCGTGCTGCGCCGGCTGCTGGAGCAGTGCGACCGCGATGGCACCCTGGTCCGGCTGAACGTGCTGCAGGGCAGTCCGGCCCGGCGGCTGTACGAACGGCACGGATTCACGCTCGAGACCGAGGATCCGGTGGACGTGTTCATGGTGCGCGAGCAGGCCTTGGCCGTGCGGGACAAATGATCAACAGGCCGGTTCACGGAGCCAGAGGACCTGGGATGCCGCGACCAGTCCGGCGTGGTAGCGGACGGCAAGCTTGTCGAACCCCGTTGCGATCGCCCGGAACTACTCCAAGCGGGCATCACGGCACTGGCGGCCCACCTCGGCCACGCCGACCCACGGCATGATCATGGTCCAGCGCCCCGCCCAGCGACCACTGGGTGCCGGTCAGAGGTGATCAGCGCGGCCCGGGGAGGCCGAGGCGGTGCCCCATGCGTTGTTACTTGGCGTTGAAGTAGCTCGCCTCCGGGTGGTGCACCACGATCGCGTCGGTGGCCTGCTCCGGCATCAGCTGGAACTCCTCCGACAACTGCACGCCGATCCGCTCCGCACCCAGCAGCTCCACGATCTTCGCGCGATCCTCCAGGTCCGGACAGGCCGGGTAGCCGAACGCGTACCGGCAGCCCCGGTAGTCGGTGCGCAGCAGCCCCGCCAGGTCGGTCGGGTCGTCGTCGGCCACGGTACGGCCGCCGGGCAGGGTCAGCTCGGCGCGGATCCGCCGGTGCCAGTACTCCGCCAGGGCCTCGGTGAGCTGCACGGACAGCCCGTGCACCTCCAGGTAGTCGCGGTACTCGTTGCGGGCGAACATCTTCGCGGTGTACTCGCTGATCGGCTGCCCGACCGTGACCAGCTGCAACGCCACCACGTCCAGGTCGTCGCCGCGCGGGCGGAAGAAGTCGGCCAGGCAGAGCCGCCGCTCCTGGCGCTGCCGGGGGAAGGAGAACCGGGCCCGCTCGGCGTGCCCGTTCTCGTCCAGCACCACCAGGTCGTTGCCCTCGGCGTACGCCGGGAAGTAGCCGTACACGACGGCGGCCTCGAGCACCTGGTCGGCGATGAGCCGGTCCAGCCAGTAGCGCAGCCGCGGCCGACCCTCGGTCTCCACCAGCTCCTCGTAGGACGGTCCCTTGCCGCCCCGCGCGCCGCGCAGCCCCCACTGCCCGAGGAAGGTGGCCCGCTCGTCGAGCAGCGCCGCGTAGTCCGCAAGCGGCACGCCCTTGACGACCCGGGTGCCCAGGAACGGCGGGGCGGGCACCTCGACGTCGGTGGCCACGTCGGAGCGGACCGAGGCGTCGTCCAGCGCCGGCAGCGCCTCGCTGACGATCGCCCGCTGCCGCTCGCGGCGGGCCCGACGGGCCGCCAGAGCCGCCTCCCGCTCGGCGTCGACCACGGGCGCCCCGCCACGCTTGGCGGTCATCACCCGGTCCATCAGGGACAGCCCCTCGAAGGCGTCCCGCGCGTAGTGCACCTGGCCGGGGAACATCGACCGCAGGTCGTCCTCGACGTACGCCCGGGTCAGCGCCGCCCCGCCCAGCAGCACCGGCCAGCGCTCCGCGACCCCGCGCGAGGCCATCTCGGCCAGGTTCTCCTTCATGATCACGGTGCTCTTGACCAGCAGGCCGGACATGCCAATGGCATCGGCCCGGTGCTGCTCGGCGGCCTCCAGGATCGCGTTGATCGGCTGCTTGATGCCGATGTTGACGACCTCGTAGCCGTTGTTGGACAGGATGATGTCGACCAGGTTCTTGCCGATGTCGTGCACGTCGCCCCGCACGGTGGCCAGCACGATGCGGCCCTTGCCGCCGTCCTCGGCGGTCTCCATGTGCGGCTCCAGGTACGCCACCGCGGTCTTCATCACCTCGGCGGACTGGAGCACGAACGGCAGCTGCATCTGGCCCGAGCCGAACAACTCGCCGACGACCTTCATGCCGTCGAGCAGGATGTCGTTGATGATGGACAGCGGGCTGCGCCCCTGCGCCATCGCCGCGTCCAGGTCGGCCTCCAGGCCGTTGCGCTCGCCGTCGATGATCCGCCGCCTGAGCCGCTCCTCCAGCGGCAGCGCGGCCAGTTCCTCCGCCCGGCCGGCCCGCGCCGAGGCGGCGTCCACGCCCTCGAAGATCTCGATGAACTTCTGCACCGGGTCGTAGCCCTCGCGGCGCCGGTCGTAGACGAGGTCCAGCGCCACCTCCCGCTGCTCGTCGGGGATCTTGTTGAACGGCAGGATCTTGCTGGCGTGCACGATGGCGCTGGTCAGGCCGGCCTGCTGGCACTCGTGCAGGAAGACCGAGTTGAGCACCTGCCGGGCGGCCGGGTTGAGCCCGAAGGAGACGTTGGAGATGCCGAGGGTGAAGTTGACGCCCGGGTAGCGGCGGGCGATCTCGCGGATCGCCTCGATCGTCTCGATGCCGTCGCGCCGGGTCTCCTCCTGGCCGGTGGCGATCGGGAAGGTCAGCGCGTCGATCAGGATGTCCGCGCGGTCCATCCCCCACCGCCCGGTGAGGTCCTCGATCAGCCGGCCCGCGACCCGCGTCTTCCAGTCGGCGGTCCGCGCCTGCCCCTCCTCGTCGATGAGCAGCGCCACCACGGCGGCTCCGTGCTCCTTGACGATGGGCATCACCCGCGCGTACCGGGATTCCGGCCCGTCCCCGTCCTCGAAGTTGACCGAGTTGACGACGCACCGGCCCCCGAGCATCTCCAGCCCCGCCTCGATCACCGCCGGCTCGGTCGAGTCCAGCATGATCGGCAGGGTGGAGGCGGTGGCGAAGCGGCCGGCGAGTTCCCGCATGTCCTGCGTGCCGTCGCGGCCGACGTAGTCGACGCACAGGTCCAGCACGTGCGAGCCGTCGCGGGCCTGGCTACGGGCGATCTCCACGCAGGCCCGCCAGTCGCCGGCGAGCATGGCCTCGCGGAACGCCTTGGAGCCGTTGGCGTTGGTCCGCTCCCCCACCATCAGCAGGGAGGCGTCCTGGGCGAACGGCACCGGGTGGTAGACCGACGAGACCCCCGCCTCGTGCCGCGGTTCGCGGGGTACGGGGCTCGTGCCGTGCAGGCGCTCGGCCAGGACCCGGATGTGCTCGGGGGTGGTGCCGCAGCAGCCGCCGACCAGCGAGACGCCGTACTCGGTGACGAACCGCTCCAGGGCGTCGGCCAGCTCCACCGGGGTCAGCGGGAAGTACGCCCCGTCCGCGGTCAGCACCGGCAGGCCCGCGTTCGGCATCACGGACAGCGGGATGCGGGAGTGCTGGGAGAGGTAGCGCAGGTGCTCGCCCATCTCGGCCGGCCCGGTCGAGCAGTTCAGCCCGATCAGGTCGACCCCCAACGGCTCGATGGCCGCCAGCGCCGCCCCGATCTCGCTGCCCACCAGCATGGTGCCGGTGGTCTCCACGGCGACGTGGCAGATGATCGGGACCGTCCGGCCGAGCCGGGCCATCGCCCGCTTCGAGCCGACCACCGCGGCCTTGACCTGGAGCAGGTCCTGGCAGGTCTCCACGATCAGCGCGTCCGACCCGCCGTCGATCAGGCCCTCGGCGTTTTCCTGGTAGGCGTCGCGCAGGGTCGCGTAGGCGGCGTGCCCGAGGGTGGGCAGCTTGGTGCCCGGGCCGATCGAGCCGAGCACGAACCGGGGCCGCTCCGGCGTGGCGTACGCGTCGGCGGCCGCCCGGGCGATCCGCGCCCCCGCCTCGGAGAGCTCGCGGATGCGGTGCGGGATGTCGTACTCGCCGAGGTTGGCCAGGTTGGCCCCGAAGGTGTTGGTCTCGACACAGTCCGCGCCGGCGGCCAGGTACGCCTCGTGCACCCCGCGCACCACGTCCGGCCTGGTGACGTTGAGGATCTCGTTGCAGCCCTCGTAGCCCTCGAAGTCGTCGAGGGTGAGGTCAGCCGCCTGCAGCATCGTGCCCATGGCGCCGTCGGCGATGAGGATCCGGTCTGCCAGCACGTCGAGCAATGAGGTCCGCACGGGGTTCAGGTTAGTGCCGCCGCGACCCGATAGGTTCCCCCGTGCCTGCCTTCCCACATTCTGTCAGCGGGATCACGCCGTCCGGTTCATCGCGGTATGCCGGCCGACGTCGGGCCCGACCGGCGCGGCCGACGGGCCGCTTCCCGCGCCGGGACGTAGGCTGACGGACGTGAAGGACTACAGCGACAGCACCACGCCCGGCGGGCGGGCGACCGGGTACGGTCCCGGCACCGCCCCCGACGAGCAGGGTGAGGTGACGGCGTGACCGAGTTCGACGGACTGCCGGTGCTGCGGTCCCCCGTGGCGATCGCCGCGTTCGAGGGTTGGAACGACGCCGCCGACGCGTCCACCGCCGCCGTGGAGCACCTGGAGCAGGTGTGGCAGGCCCGCCAGGTCACCGAGCTCGACCCGGAGGACTTCTACGACTTCCAGGTCAGCCGCCCCACCATCACGATGGCCGAGGGCGAGACCCGCCGGGTGGAGTGGCCCACCACGCGCTTCATGGTGGCCAGCCCCGAGGGCACCGAACGGGACGTGGTGCTGATCCGGGGCATCGAGCCGAGCATGCGGTGGCGCACCTTCTGCGAGCAGGTGCTGGAGATCTGCCACAGCCTGGAGGTCGAGCGGGTGGTCGTGCTCGGCGCCCTGCTGGCCGACGTGCCGTACACCCGGCCCCTGCCGATCAGCGGCAGCGCCTCCGACGCGGAGGCCGCGCAGCGCTACCAGCTCACCCCCACCCGCTACGACGGCCCGACCGGGATCGTGGGCGTGCTGCACGACGCCTGCAACCGCGCCGAGGTCGACGCGGTCTCGTTCTGGGTGCACGTGCCGCACTACGCCAACAACCCGCCCTGCCCGAAGGCCACCCTCGCCCTGCTGCACCGGGTCGAGGAGGTGCTCGACCTGCCGGTGCCGATGGCCGACCTCGCCGAGGAGGCCGCCGAGTGGGAGCAGCGGGTGCGCAGCGCCGCCGAGCAGGACGCCGAGCTCGGCGAGTACGTGCGCGAGTTGGAGGAACGCGTCGGCGACGCGGGCATCACCCCGCTGACGGGCGACGAGATCGCCCAGGAGTTCGAGAAGTACCTGCGCCGCCGCGGCGGCTCCGCCGGCCCGACCGCCGGCTCCTGGTAGCCCCTCTCCCCTGCCTGCCCGGGCCCCGGACGCGACTCGCGTCCGGGGCCCTTTCCGCGTGTCCGGGGTGGCGCCGTCACCACCTCTACGGCATCCTAGGAACCTAGCTGTGATCGAGGAGGCGGGCATGCAGATCAATCCGGGGGCCGCCGAGTTCCCGCACCGGCAGATCGCCGCGCAGCTCAAGGCGCAGATCCGCCGCGGCGACTGGGGGCCGGGCGAGCGACTGCCGTCCATCCCGGCCATCGCCGAGATGTTCGGCGTGGCGAAGCAGACCGTGCAACGGGCCGTCGACCAGCTGCGGGTCGAGGGCATCCTGATCACCAAGCCCGGCTCCGGGACGTACGTCCGGGGCACGCGGCGGCGGCTCAACCGGCTCTCCCGGGGCCGGTACGGCGGCTTCCGCGGCTACCACACCGACCTGGCCGCCCGGTACCGGCAGCAGCTCGTCTCGGTCGGCCGGGCCCCCGCCCCGCCCGAGGTGGCCGACGCGTTCGGCGTGGCCGACGGCACCGAGCTGCTCTGCCGGCGCCACCTCGTCCGCACCGAGGACTCGCCGGTCGAGGTGGGCGCCTCCTGGTTCCTGCCCACCGACACCGCCGGCACGTCGCTGGAGCGCGCCGAGGCGTTCGGCCGGCCGCTCTACCAGGAGGCCGAGGAGGCCACCGGCCGGCGGTACGTCTCGGCCACCGACACGATCAGCGCCCGCCAGCCCAGCCGGGAGGAGGCGGAGATCCTCCAGATCCGTCCCGACACCCCGGTGCTGCACCTGCTGCACGTCGCGTACGACGGCCACCGCAAGCCGATCGAGGTCGCCCAGGCGACCTGGCCCGGCCCGGTCACCACGCTGACCGAGGAGTACAAGATCCCCGCGCCCGCCCCCGATCCGGCACCCGACCCCGGTCTCGTCCTGGGCTGACTCCCCCGCCCCTTGCCCTCTTCGCGATCGTGCACCCGTCGCCCTGGACGGGACCACTCCGCGTCAGGGGCCACGCTGGTGGGCCGAGCCGTCAGCTCAGCAGCCGCCCCTTCGCGGCACTGAACTCCGCGTCGGTCAGGCTGCCGTCCCGGTGCAGCCGGGCCAGCCGCTCCAACTCCGCCGCCAACTCCGGCTCCCGGTACGCCGCCGGCTCGGGCCCCCGGTACGTCGCCTGAGCCGGCGGTGCCGGAGTCTGCGGTTGCCGGTTCTCCTGGATGTCGAGGATCGAGGGATCCTCGGGCAAATAGAAGACCGTGACCGGATCGCCCGTCCGGGGCAGGTCGTACCCGGGGTAGAAGCGGCTGGCCGTTCCGCTCCGCTCACGGCCGTCGACGGTGAACCGCACGTTCAGCCGCAGCTCGGGATCGTCGCCGTGCATCCGGCCGGTCTGCTCGACACCGATGATCACGCCGGGTGTCGGCCGACCCCGAGCGGCCAGCGCCGTGGCGCGCTCCTCGGCCCGCCGCTCCAGGTCGAGCTGCCTGCTTCGCCACCGCCCATGAAGGACGACCGAGAGCACGGCGACCGGGAACAGTGCCGCGATCACGATCAGCAGCAGCCCTGACCGGTTCGCCCAGTAGCCGCCAAGCAGGCCGAAGCCTGTGCAGACGCACATCACCAGGCCCAAGGGCAGCCGACCGGCGGTGCCACCCCGGTAGGCGGCGGCACCGGCCCAGCTCACGGCAGTGATGGCGAGCAGCAGGCCCCCGAAGATCCGCAGCGCCGAGGCGGCGCTCTCCTCGCCGGCCCGGTTCTGCAAGGTGATGCCGTCGACGAGCAGCCGACCCGCGGCAAGGCTGAGGATCGCGGCGCACGCCAGACCGGCGAGCCGGCCGAGATCGAGGCGGCGAGTGGCCGAGGTTTCCATCGAGGCATCGTAGCCGCGGGCACCGACCCAGGTCTGCGGCTGGACGGTGCCCCCGACTCTGGACGGGACGCGGTCCGACGGGGTCGGCACGGGCGGCCACGAATCGACGCCCCCACATTCGCCGGGGCCTGCGACGATCGCTGCCGCAGGCGAGGCGAGGGCCGAGGGGTCAGAGGCGCAGGCCGAGCAGGGCGTCCAGGGTGTCGGCGAAGAGGGTGGGGGCGGCCGGGTCGGTCGCGGTGCCGGCGAGGGCAGCCGCGGCCCACTCGTCGGCCAGCACCAGGGCGCCCGGCGAGTCGAGGTCGTCGGCGAGACGGGCGCGTACGCCGGCCAGGAACGCCTCCCCCGACGGGCCGGCGGGCGCGGCGGCGGCCTGCCGCCAGCGGGCCAGCCGCTGCTGCGCGGTCGCCAGCAGCTCGTCGGTCCAGGTGCGGTCGGCGCGGTAGTGGCCGGACATCAGTGCCAGCCGGACCGCCATCGGGTCGACCCGGTCGGCGCGCAGCCGGGAGACGAAGACCAGGTTGCCGCGGGACTTCGACATCTTCTCGCCGTCCAGGCCGATCATGCCGGCGTGCACGTAGTGGTCGGCGAACGGTGCCGCGCCGGTGAGCCGCTCGGCGTGCGCGGCGGAGCACTCGTGGTGCGGGAAGATCAGGTCGTTGCCGCCGCCCTGCACGTCGATCCGGTCGCCCAGCAGGTTGAGCGCGATCACCGCGCACTCGATGTGCCAGCCGGGGCGGCCGGGACCCAGGTCGCCGCCCGGCCAGGAGGGCTCGCCCTCGCGGGCGCCGCGCCACAGCAGCGGGTCGAGCGGGTCGCGCTTGCCGGCCCGGTCGGGGTCGCCCCCGCGCTCGGGGAAGATCTCCAGCATCTGCTCGCGGGACAGGTTGGACTCGTAGCCGAACCGGGGCGCGGCGGCGATGTCGAAGTAGACGTCGCCGGTGCCGTCCTCCAGGCGGTACGCGGCCCCCTCCTTGAGCAGTACGAGGACCTTCTCGGCGATGTCGGGGATGGACTCGACCGCGCCCACGTAGTGCGCCGGCGGGATGATCCGCAGCGCCTCCATGTCCTCCCGGAACAGCGCCGTCTCGCGCATCGCCAGGACCTTCCAGTCCTCGCCGTCGCGCTCGGCCCGCTCCAGCAGCGGGTCGTCGATGTCGGTGACGTTCTGCACGTAGCGCACGTCGAGGCCCGCGTCCCGCCACATCCGCTGCACGAGGTCGAACGCGATCATGGTGGCGGCGTGGCCGAGGTGGGTCGCGTCGTACGGGGTGATGCCGCAGACGTACATGGTCGCGGTGCCGGACGGCTCGCTCGGCCGGACGCCCTGCCGCGCCGAGTCGAACAACGCCAGCGGCCCGCCCCTGCCCGGCAGCCGCGGCACCTCGTGTCCCACCCAAGAGTCCATGACCGTCAGCCTAACCAGCCGCCGAACCCGGACACGGCCACCCCAGAAGTGATCATCATGACAGCCCGCCGGAGCGGTGTCGGGCGGTCACATGGGGGGCCAGGGCACCGCCGGCCAGTCCTGCGACGGCTGCGGGAAGCAGCCGGTGTGGCGCATCCGGTCGACCCGGGCGGCCAGCTCGGCGATCTCGCCGATGGTGAGGTGGTCGGCCAGTTCCGCGCCGAGCGCGCCGGCGAGCTGGCCGGCGAGCGCGTCGAGCATTTCCACGGCATCCCCCGGCAGCGGCCGGCCGGCCCAGCCCCAGAGCACCGTGCGCAGCTTCTCCTCGACGTGGAAGCTCACCCCGTGGTCCACGCCGTAGATCCGGTCGTCCGGCCCGACCAGCACGTGGCCGCCCTTGCGGTCGGCGTTGTTGATCACCGCGTCGAGCACCGCGAGACGGGCCAGCCGCGGGTCGTCGGCGTGGGCGAGCGCGTAGGGCGTGCCGTCGTCGTCGCGGGCCGCGGCGATCGGGAACCAGCGGGGCGGTAGCGCGTCGGCCGGCACGAAGCCGACCAGCGGCTCGGCCTCCTCCGGCTCGTCGATCCAGAGCTGGCACGACCCCGGCCCCAACGGGCCGTCCCGCAGCACCGTGGGCGGGACCAGGTCCCACCCGGTGGCCCGGGAGACCACGTACGCCGAGACCTCGCGGCCGGCCAGGGTGCCGTCGGGGAAGTCCCACAGCGGACGCTCACCCCGCACGGGCTTGTAGACGCACCGCGCGGTCGCCCCGTCGAGGGTCAGGATGCCGCGCAGGGTGGTGTTGGAGGCGTCGACGAGTCGCCCCTCCAGGTCGAGCCGGCCGTCGCGGAGCAACCGGAGCGCGGCGTCGCCGTCCTGTCGGGGCTGGGTTTCCGACGAGGTCACCGGTGATAACCGTTGTGGCGCGGGCAGAGGTGACCCGCCGGGTCGAGCGGCTGGCCGCACAGCGGGCAGGGTGGGCGGCCGGCGTTGACCACCCGCCGGGCCCGTTCGATGAACGCGCGGGTGGCCTCGGGGGTCAGCCGCACCCGGAGCCGGTCGAGGTCGTCGTCCGGCTCGTCGTCGACGTCCTCGTCGTCGTCCGGCTCGCCCAGCTCGACCTCGGCCTCCGCCTCGCCGGCGGCGATGGCCTCGATCACCACGGTCGCGGTGTCGACGTCGAAGGCCAGCCCGAGCGTGCCGACCCGGAACTCCTCGTCGACCGGCGTGTCCAGCGGGTCGTTGTCGCCGACGGTGGCCACCGGCTCGGGCAGGTCCACACCGAAGCGGCGCTGCGCCTCGGAGAGCAGCTCCTCCAGCTTCTCGGCGAGCAGCGACACCTGGACCTTCTCCAGCGCGACGCTGACCAGCCGGCCGCCGCCGCGCGCCTGGAGGAAGAACGTGCGCTCCCCGGGCGGCCCGACGGTCCCGGCGACGAACCGCTCCGGCGGCTCGAAGGCGTGCACCTGGTGGGTCATACCCACGACCCTATCCGGCGC
This sequence comes from Micromonospora sp. NPDC023814, assembly GCF_040639595.1. Taxonomy (NCBI): domain Bacteria; kingdom Bacillati; phylum Actinomycetota; class Actinomycetes; order Micromonosporales; family Micromonosporaceae; genus Micromonospora; species Micromonospora sp. NPDC023814. Next base: position 8,134 of record NZ_JBFAAF010000020.1, on the reverse strand, counting down.
GCCACGGCACCGCGTACCCCACCGACGCGAATCGCCGCGCGCCCGCCGCGCCCGGCGGAGCGGTGGCCGGTCCCGGGCGTGGCGGTGGACCGCCGCCGGGCCGTCACCGGCCTGCCCCCGCGCCGCCGCCCACCGCCGCATCGGAGTCGGTCGCGCCGGCGGCCCGGGCCGCCCGGCGGCGTCGCCTGGGCGGCGGCGGCACCAGGGCGGCCAGGTCGCCGCCGGTGTCGTTGAGCCGCACCAGGAACGGCCGCAGCGGGGTGTAGCGGATCGCCGTCACCGACGCCGGGTCGGCCACGATCCGCTGGAACAGGTCCAGGTGTACGCCGAGCGCGTCGGCCACGATGGCCTTGATCACGTCGCCGTGGCTGCACGCCAGCCACACCGCCTCCGGGCCGTGCTCCGCGGTGACCCGGGCGTCCCACGAGCGCACCGCGGCGACCGCCCGCGCCGCCATCGCCGCCATCGCCTCCCCCTCCGGGAAGACCGCCGCGCTCGGGTGCTGCTGGACCACCGGCCAGAGCGGCTCCTTGGCCAGCTTCTTGAGCGGCTGTCCCTCCCAGGTGCCGTAGCCGCACTCGGTCAGGCCCTCCTCCACCGTCGGGGTGGCCCCGGGCAACGCCAGCTCCAGGGTCTGCCGGCAGCGGATGAGCGGGCTGGTCACCACCGCCGCCAGCGGCACCGGCCGCAGCCGCTCGCCCACCGCGGCGGCCTGGGCCCGGCCGGTGTCGTCCAGCTCGACCGGCTGGCGGCCGGCCAGCCCGCCGTCCGCGTTCGCGGTCGTCCGGCCGTGTCGCAGAAGCAGAAGGGTCGCCACGGTGACACCCTATGATCCTGCGCCCGGCGGCGGGCGTACGCGGCGTCCGTCGTGGCCGCCGCATCCGGCCCCGCACCGACAAGGTGGCAAGTATTGTTGCCGGGCTGGCAAACTGGCGGCATGGACGACGATCTCGACCAGGCGCTCGGCGCGGTGGGCCCCCGGCTGCGCGCGCTGCGCCGGCAGCGCGCGACCACGCTGGCCGACCTGTCGGGGGCGACCGGCATCTCGGTGAGCACGCTGTCCCGGCTGGAGTCCGGCTCCCGCCGGCCGACCCTCGAACTGCTGCTCCCCCTGGCCCGGGCCCACGGCGTCACGCTCGACGAGCTGGTCGGCGCTCCGCCCACCGGCGACCCGCGCATCCACCTGCGGCCCGTCACCCGGCACGGCATGACGATGCTGCCCCTGACCCGCCGGGCCGGCGGCATCCAGGCGTACAAGCTCGTGATCCCGGCCAGCAGCCCCCGCCGGGAGCCCGATCCGCAGACCCACGAGGGCTACGAGTGGCTCTACGTCCTCAACGGGCGGCTGCGGCTCGTCCTCGGCGAGCGGGACCTGGTGCTCTCCCCCGGCGAGGCGGCCGAGTTCGACACCCGGGTGCCGCACTGGTTCGGGGCCGCCGGGGCCGAGTCGGTCGAGTTCCTCAGCCTGTTCGGCACGCAGGGCGAGCGGGCGCACCTGCGCGCCCGTCCCAGGGCTGCACCGTCGGAGGAACCGGACGGGCGGTGACCCCGCCGACGGTCTGCGCGGTCCGCCCCGACACGGGCCGGCCCCCGTCCGCACGAGGCGGAGGCGGGGGCCGGCGGGGCTGCGGGGGCGGATCAGGTGGCGCTGATGGTGCCGGTCATCAGCAGGGCGAGCACCAGGGTGCCCAGCGCGACCCGGTACAGCACGAAGACGTACAGGGTGTGGTGCGCGACGTAGCGCAGCAGCCAGGCGATGGCCGCGTACCCGACGCCGAAGGCGATGATCGTGGCCACGACCATCTGGGCGACGCTCGGCACGGAGGTGCCGGGGGCCGCCGGCTCGAAGACGTCGCCGACGCTGAAGATCCCGGACATCACCACCGCCGGGATGGCCAGCAGGAACGAGTAGCGCGCCGCCGCCTCCCGGGTGAGGCTGAGCAGCAGCCCGGCGGTGAGCGTGCCGCCGGAGCGGGACACGCCGGGGATCAGCGCCATCGCCTGGGCGAAGCCCATCACCACGCCGTCGCGCATCCGAAAGTTCTCCAGGGTGCGCGTCTGCCGCCCCCAGTACTCGGCGAACGCCAGCACGAACGCGAAGACGATCAGCGTGGTGGACACCACCCAGAGGTTGCGGCCGGCGGTGCGGATCTGGTCCTTGAACAGGAAGCCGAACAGCCCGATCGGGATCGAGCCGACGATCACGTACCAGCCCATCCGGTAGTCGAGGCTGGAGCGGACCGACTTGTCCCGGATGCCGACCAGCCACGTCCGGGTGATCCGCCAGATGTCCTTGGCGAAGTAGATCAGCACCGCCGCCTCGGTGCCCAACTGGGTGACCGCGGTGAACGACGCCCCGGCGTCGCGGTCGAAGAAGATCGCCGAGGTGATCCGCAGGTGCCCCGACGAGCTGACCGGCAGGAACTCGGTCAGTCCCTGGACGATGCCCAGGACGATGGCCTCGACCCAGGTCACTCGCCGACTCCCGAGAGTTCCAGCGCCTCGGCGACGGTACGCAGCGTCTGCACGCCGCTGTCCCGGTCCGCCGCGAACAGGGTCACCGACAGGGTGGTGACGCCGGTGGCCGCGTACTCGCGCATCCGCTCGGCGATGCGCTCCTTCGGGCCCAGCAGCGAGGTCCGGTCGATGAACTCCATCGGCACCGCCGCGGCGGCGTCACGCTGCCGCTTGGCCAGGTAGAGGTCCTGCACCTCGCGGGCGGCGTCGCCGTAACCCATCCGGGTGGCGAGCTGGTTGTAGAAGTTCTGCTGCCGGCTGCCCATGCCGCCCACGTAGAGCGCCGCGTACCAGCGGACCAGCTCGGCGCAGGAGGCGATGTCGTCGCCGACCACCACCGGCACGGACGGGACCACGTCGAAGCCGGCGAGTTCCTTGCCGACCTTCGCCCGCCCGGCCCGGACCGAGGCGAGCTGCTCCTCGGCGAACTCCGGGGCGTAGAAGACCGCGAGCCAGCCGTCGGCGATCTCCCCGGCCAGCTCCAGGTTCTTCGGGCCGACCGCGGCGAGGTAGATCGGGATGTGTTCGCGCGGCGGGTGGAAGCCGAGGCGCAGCGCCTTCCCGGGCCCGTCCGGCAGCGGCAGCGTGTAGAACTCGCCGTCGTACGCGACCTCCTTGCGGGCGACGGCCAGCTTCACGATGTCCACGAACTCGCGGGTCCGCGCCAGCGGCTTGCCGAACCGCACCCCGTGCCAGCCCTCGGAGACCTGCGGACCGGACACCCCCAGGCCGAGCCGGAACCGGCCGCCGGAGAGCGCGTCGATGGTGGCCGCGGTCATCGCGGTCATCGCCGGGGTGCGGGCGGGGATCTGCATCACCGCGCTGCCCACGTCGATCCGCTCCGTCTGCCCCGCCAGCCAGGCGAGCATGCTCGGCGAGTCGGAGCCGTAGGCCTCCGCCGCCCACACCACCGAGTAGCCGAGCCGGTCCGCCTCCTGGGCGAGAGCCAGGTGATCGGCCGGCGTGCTCCACGCCGTCTGGTATCCGAGGCTGAGCCCGAGTCGCACTAAGGTCCTCCCCCATCCGCACCACAGGTCGCATCAGGTTACGCAATGCGGGAGGACGCCCCGATCACCGGCTCACCGCAACCCCGGGCCGACCCGGGCGGTCGGAAACACGACGCGCCCGGCAGACTTGACGGGAGCGAGGATGTCCGCGCGGCCCGGTTCGAAATAAGGTTCACCCATGCAACAGCGACCGCTCGGCCGAAGCGGGCTGGCGGTTTCGCGGCTCGCGCTCGGCACCATGACGTGGGGCCGGGACACCGACGCCGACGATGCGGCCGCCCAGCTGAAGAGTTACCTCGACGCGGGCGGCAACCTGATCGACACCGCCGACGTCTACGGCGACGGCGACGCCGAGTCGGTCATCGGGTCGCTGCTGGGCACCCTGGTGCCGCGCGAGGAACTGCTGATCGCCACCAAGGCGGGGCTGCGGCCGGGCAGCGGCCGGCGCCGCGACGGCTCCCGGGGGCACCTGCTGCGGACGTTGGACGCCTCGCTGCGCCGCCTCAACACCGACCACGTCGACCTGTTCCAGGTGCACGGCTACGACCCCGACACCCCGCTGGAGGAGACCCTCGCGGCGCTGGACCACGCGGTGGCCAGCGGCCGGGTCCGCTACGCCGGGGTGTCGAACTTCTCCGGTTGGCAGACCGCGCGGGCGGCCGCCTGGCAGGCCGCCTGGCCGGGCCGCGCCCCGGTGGTGGCCGCGCAGGTGGAGTACTCGCTGCTGGAGCGGGGCGTGGAGCGTGAGGTGCTGCCCGCGTGCGAGGCCCTCGGGCTGGGGGTGCTGCCCTGGTCGCCGCTGGGCCGCGGGGTGCTCACCGGCAAGTACCGGCACGGCCGCCCCGCCGACTCGCGGGCGGCCTCGCCGCACTTCGAGCGGTTCGTCGCCACCTACCTGGAGCCGCGCTGCTCCAGCATCGTGGAGGCGGTCGCCACCGCGGCCGGCGGGCTGGGGGTCTCGCCGCTGGAGGTGGCGCTGGCCTGGATCCGCGACCGGCCCGGGGTGGTGGCCCCGATCCTCGGCGCGCGGACGGTCGGGCAGTTGCTCGGCGCGCTCCAGGTCGAGCGGATGACGCTGCCGGAGGAGATCATCACCGCGCTGGACGACGTGTCGGCCGTACCGGTCGGCTACCCCGAGCGCGACGGCTGACCTGTCCTCCGCCGCGACGGCGCCAACGCGTCGGAAATCATTGACATGTCGGCAATCCCCGACATAACTTGTGGTGGTGCCTGACGACGACGTGTTCCTCGCGCTGGCGAGCCCGGTCCGCCGCAGACTCCTGCAGCTGCTCGCCGAGGGGCCCCGTACGGCCGGCGACCTGGCCAGCCAGTTCGACCTGAGCCGGCCCGCGGTCGCCGAGCACCTGCAGGTGCTGCGGCGTGCCGCGCTGGTGCACGACGAGCCCAGCGGCCGGCAACGGCACTACCACCTCACCGCGGAGCCGCTCGCCCAGGTCGGCGACTGGCTCCACCCGTTCGAACGATTCTGGCGCCAGCGACTGCGCTCGCTCGCCGACGTCGCCGAGGAGGACACGTGACCGCGACCAACACCGACAGCATCGCCGTCGACCAGTTCGTCGCCGCCCCGCCGAGCAAGGTCTGGCGCACGCTCACCGAACCCGAACTGCTCGCCCGCTGGTGGGTGCCCGGCGACATCGCCGCCGTCCTCGGGCACCGCTTCCACCTCCAGATGCCCGGCTGGGGAGCGGTGGCCTGCGAAGTCGTCGAGGTCGTCCCCGAGGAGAAGCTCGTCTACACCTTCAACGAGAGCTGGACACTGACCTGGCGTCTGGTCGCGGAGGGCAACGGCACTCGCCTGTTGTTCGAGCACAGCGGGTTCGACCTCGACCAGAAGTCCGAACGGAACGCCTTCGACCGGATGGGCCCCGGGTGGCGGGACAAGGTGCTGCCGCAGCTCGCACAGACCGCCTGCCAACTCACCGACTGACGTTCCGTCAGGGCACGCCGGGGCGGAGGCCGACACGGCTCGGGGCGCCGGTGGCACGCCCGGTGGCCGTGGCACGGATTCGGTCGCGGTCCGCCTCCGTGCGAGACGGGACACCGGCGTCCGCGCCGCTGCGGCGGACGCCACCAGCTCAGGCCGTGGGGCGCCGACCCGGGATGTCGCGTACGGCCGCGAGGAAGCGCGCCTGGTCGTCGCGGGTGGCCGGGTTGACGATCCGGATCCAGGAGCCGTCGTCGAACACGATGGTGGACGGGAACTGCGCGAGGCGGGCGGCGCCGTGGTCGGAGTCGATCCGGGCGATGCGCCCCCGGTCCACGCTCCACAGCACCTGGGGGCGGCGGTGGTCGTCCCGGCCGGGGTCGGGGCGGCGGCCCATCCGCAGCAGGTGCAGGTGGGTGTCGGTGACGGCGAGCGGGGTGCCGGTGTAGCGCTCCAGGAACAGCAGCAGGCTGCCGGCGAGCGTGGCGAGGTCGCCGCTGAAGACGTACCGCCGCCGGTAGGCGATCTCCGCGAGCTGGTCGGCCAGCGGCCGGTAGCGGCTGAGCCGGAACAGCGCCCGGAACGCCTCCTGCTCGGCGGTGAGTGGCAACGGCTGCCGGGGCTCGGCGGCCGGGCCCGGCTCGTCCGCCTCGGCCGCCTCCGGGCTGCTCGCCGCGAGGACGGCCGCCCTGCCCGGCAGCAGCAGGACGCCTGCGACGACCCGCACGGGCGTCATCACGGCGTCCACCCACGCGACCGGGTTGACAACGTGGAGCAGCCCGAACAGCGCGCGCGGGTCGAGCGCCTCGGCCAGCTCGGCGTTCACCCGGTCGGCGAGCTGACCGCCCGCCCGGTGGTTCTCGGGCGCCCGCACCGGCGCCAGGCCGACGTAGCGGATCTCCTCGCCGGGCAGCAGCGGCGCGACCAGGGCGCGCTCCGGCTCGTCGCTGGTGCGGAACTCGTCGCGCAGCTCGCGGGCCTTGTCGCGGGCGGCCCGCGCCCCGCCGAGCACCACGTCGGTCAGCCGGCCGAGTCGACCCCGGGCACCGGTCACGCCTCACCTCCTCGATCGGCCCTCACCGGCCGGCCGGCTGCTCCGCCGGCTGCCCGAAGACATTCTGATCGACCCACTCGGCGCCGCCCGCCACCGCCCCGTCGACCTTGTCGTCGAGCTGGTCCGTGCCGGGCACCGACAGCCCCGAGACCACCGCGACGGTGCCCCAGGTCGCGCCGTGCACCACCGCGTTCGGGACGTTCCACGGCAGGTTGGAGACGAAGTCCCGGCCGATCATCCGCGCCCCGTCGGCCATGCCGTGCGCCCGCAGCGCCCCGACGCGCTCGAAGGTGCTCATGTCGAACGGCGTGCCCGACTTGCCGAGCTTCCAGCTGCCCTTCGCCGGATCCGTGAACTTGTGGAACCACTTGCTGGATCAGCGGCCAGGCCAGGGCCCGGCAGACGCTGTCGATCGCCTTGTCCACGCTGGAGAGTGCGCCGTCGATGCCGTTCCACAGCTCGACGGCGGTTCCCGCCGGCCCGCTCACCGGGGCGCGGTCAGCGAGGTGGCCACCTGTTTCGCCGCCGCCTCCAGTCGCCGTACCGCCCGCACGTCGACGTCGATGTCCGCCATGCCGTTCCGCCCCGTCGCCCGGCGCGACGACGATACGATCATGCGGCTGCCGGTCGCCACCCCGGACCGGCACCGCGCCCGGGAGGTTGTCATGTCCGACCCGCTGTCCGCGTTCGACGCCCTCGCCGGACGGCTCGCCGACATCGAACGCCGCTTCACCGGCCTCAGCGACGACCTGGACGAGCTGAGCAGCACCGCGACCGACGACAGTGGACTGGTGTCCGCGACCGTCGACGCCACCGACGAACTGACCGACCTGAGCTTCGCGCCGACCGCGCTGCGCGTGGGCACGGAGAACCTCGCGGCGATGGTGCTGGCGGCGTACCGGCAGGCTCGGACGGCGGCGGCGGAGCAGCTCGGCGAGCGCACCGAGGGCCTCGACGTCACGCTCGGCGCGGGCCGCAACGAAATCTTCGGCACCCCCGGCGACTTCGCCTCGCTGGGCCGGTTGGAGGAGGCCATGGGGCGGCTCGGGCGGCTCGACGGACGCCTCCCGGGGCCGCCGGCATGACCTCGCCGGGCTGGCCCGACGTCGTCGCCCAGCTCCACGACACGCTGTCCCGCTGCGACCACGACACCGACCTGGAACTCGCCGCCGGTCCCCGCCGGCTGCACCTCATGGTGCGCCGGAACCGGGTCCGGGGGATCTGCCCGGCCTACGACGAGCGCCACCTCGCGGAGCTCGGCTGGCAGGCGCCGCGGGGTGCCGGCGGCTGGTGGCACGAGACGCCGCGCACCCCCGAGGGCCTGCGTTGGTGGAGCGGGTTCGTGGCGCGGACCGCTGCCGCCGTGCTCACCACGGAACCCGACGCGCTGTCCTGCCAGATCCTCCCGCCCACCGGCCCCCGGGTGCGGCCGAGGCCGACCCTGCCGCGCTCGCCGCGACCCCGGCCCCAGGTGGCCGCGCCGCCCGGCCGGCCGGTGGCGGCGCCGGCCCCGCGGTCTAGGGGTCGACCGTATGCCGCCGACGATCCGCGGTCATGTTGAGCGGCGTGTCCGGCGCGTCACCGCCATCCGGAGTCGACCCCGGCCGGCGC